>JAKSBO010000802.1 GCA_022361095.1 Desulfobacterales bacterium
CCAAGCCGATGAAGCTTTTCAAACGTATACATACCTATTTGTTTTTTGAATTTATCCCGCCATTTGCCATAAGCACCTTTTTTTTGACCTCGGTGTTTTTGATGACCCGTATTCCGGATATCACGAATATGGTGGTTAACTATAATGCCAGTATTCTGGATATCTTTCTTTTGATATCTTATACCCTGCCGCGATTCATGGAGTTTACCATTCCAATGTCAGCCATGGTCTCGGTGCTTTTGACCGTCATGCGCATGTCAGGGGATAATGAGATCATCGCCCTGAAAGGGGCGGGAATGTCTTTGTATAAACTTTTACCGCCGGTTCTCCTGTTCACTTTGATTACCCTTTTAATCACCATGTGGGTAACGGTTTATGGGATTCCCAAAGGTAAGCTGGCTTTGAAGGTAAAGACCATAGAGCTCGCCAGATCCAGTATTGATGCCGCGCTGCAGGAACGTCAGTTCAACAGTCAGCTTGACGGGATCATGATTTATGTGGCCCATGTGGACATGAACACCCGGGATTTGACAGACGTATTCATTGAGGACCGCAGAACGGCTGATATGGTGTCCATCTCAACTGCGCCCCGGGGACGCCTGGTGCGCCAGGAAAACCGGGATGTATACACCATTCGTCTGTATGACGGGATGATCAACCAGGTCAATGTTATGGATCATTCCGTGACCAATATTAATTTCGGCCACTATGACATTAATATCGACCTTGCCGCCATGCAGAAAAATCAGACCAAAGAAGTGAGAAAAGATTTTGATGAAATGAGTCTGCATGAGCTGGTCCAGCGTATAAAGAAAGGTTTTGAGAGTTCTGAAATGGACAGTGAGGCGCGGCTGGTGTTGCATGAAAAATTTTCCATTCCCTTTGCATGCCTTGCTTTAGGCGTGTTGGCATTCCCCCTGGGGGTTCAGTCGTCCTCTTTAAGAAAATCAAACGGTTTTGGTATGGGGGTCGGTTTTTTTCTGCTGTATTATCTGATGCTGGCCTTTGGCTGGTCCGGAGGCGAGGCCGGGCGTTACCCACCGGTCATCGGCATGTGGCTGCCCAATGTGGTCATGGGAGGGGCGGGTATTTTTCTTTTGATCCGTAATGCCAAAGAGCGGCCCGTACATCTGCCGCTTTGGATACAAGATCTTCCGGCAGCTGTTTGGGGTCGTTTTAGAAAAGGGGCTAAAAAAACGTGATCAAATGCCTCCACAAATACTGGCTTAAAGAGTTTATCCGGATCTTTATTATTATCCAGGCATTGGTCATGGTCTTATTTGTATTCATTGATTACCTGTCGCATATGGACAGGATGCTTGAATACGAAGTGTCCCTGGGCAGAGGGCTTTGGTATGTGCTGCTCAAGATGCCGTATATGTTTGTTCAGTTTACGCCGGCAGGACTGCTCCTTGCCGTTATTTGCGTATTTGGTATCATGAACCGGAACGAAGAACTTACTGCGTTAAAATCTTCGGGTATCTCTGTTTATTTTCTGGTGAAGCCGGCCGTTTGGGCCGGATGTGTACTGGCGCTGTTGATGGTGTTGCTGGGTGAAACTTTGATCCCCTTGTCCATGGCACGTTCCAACCACATCCGGTACCATGAGATGGTTAAAAATAAAGGGGTTGTCCACAGCCGAAAAGACATCTGGATCCGTTCGGACAACACCATGGTGCACATTAATTTTTTTGACCCGGTTCAAAAAACGGTGGCCGGCGTCACATGCACAACCATGGGGGATAATTTTAAGATTGCTTCGCGTCTTGATGCGGAAAAAGGTTTCTATGACAACGGGCAATGGATTCTGGAAGATGTGACTGAACAGGTGTATGATCCCCAAATTGATGATTATCGTGTGACCATAAAACCCCGAAAGGTCACCTCCCTTAATCTGAATCCTGAAGATCTTGGCCGCATGGCCAAAAAGACCAATGAAATGAGTTATACGGAGCTTAGACGGTATGTCCAAAAAGTAAGTGGCGAGGGGTATGATGCCACCACGTATAAGGTGGACATGTATGGTAAGCTGGCATTTCCTTTTATCTGCGTGATCATGGCGTTGACAGGTGCGGCCACGGGCATGAGGGGTTTTGTGAAGACCAATCTGCCCGTTGGTATTGCCGTGGGCATGGGGTTTTGTTTTCTGTATTGGTTTGTCTTCGGGTTTACCGCCTCTTTGGGGTATGCAAAGATTTTGCCCCCGGTGGCGGCGGCCTGGTTGGGTAACCTGGTTTTTCTATGTCTGGGCTGTATCTATCTGATTCAAACGGAATAATACTGGTTTTATGATTGTTTTTTATCATTTTTTTACCTTGGCGTTGTTTTTTTTCTGCCTGCCTTTTTTACCTGTGGTCTGGATGGTTTCAGCCAAACGGCGGGCCAATTTATTGCAACGCTTAGGGCTTTTTACCCGGCTTCCTAAAAAAGAAGCCAACACCCGAAGAATTTGGGTGCATGCCCTGTCAGTGGGTGAAGTGAATTCAAGTTTGCCCCTTGTACAGGCGTTGAAAAAAAAGTATCCGGCACACTGCATTGTATTCACGGCATCCACCAAAACCGGATTTGAGCGTGCCCTTGAGCTGATGTCACCGGGCCGGGGCGGTTCCCTGGTTTCGGCCGTGGGGTATTTCCCATTTGATATCTGGTTTGCAGTGATGCGGGTTGCCTCGCGCATTTCACCGGATATTGTTTGTCTGGTGGAAACGGATTTATGGCCTGGGTTTTTGTCTGTCATGCATCGGCGCGGGATTCCCGTAGTCCTTGTGAATGCCCGGTTGTCGCCAAAATCCTTAAAAGGGTACCGATGTATAGGACCGTTGGCCCAACTGTTTTTTTCAAAGCTCTCCTGTGTCATGGCCCAAACCCGGCAGGATGCGCTGGGGTTTGAACAGCTTGGTCTGGATGGAAACCGTATTCAGGTTACCGGCAATATCAAGTTTGACCAGCCTCGTCCCGGATTGTCCCGCGAAAATATTTCAAGCCTTGCCCGGGACCTCGGCCTTCACCCGGGTTACCGG
>JAKSBO010000854.1 GCA_022361095.1 Desulfobacterales bacterium
TCATCTTTGGCAACCTGGTCCGTGATCCTGCCGCCGGGTGCAAGCGTTGCCATTCTGGTAATGGCGCCGTTAAGATCTCGAAAATTTGCAGGCCAAAGCGCTTCGGGGGAGGTTGCAAATTTTAAAAACCGGCTCCGGGCCTCCTTATTGAATGTGATGTGCCGCTTGGTTCTTTCGGCAAAACGGTCAAGTTCGTAGTTCAGATTCGGCTCAATATCTTCAGGCCGCTTATTGAGTCCCGGCATTTCAAAAGTCCATAGATTTATCCTGGAAAGAAGATCCTCCCGGAATCTTTTTTCCGTGACATCTTGAAACAGATCCCGGTTGGTGCCGCAAATCAATTGGAAGTCACTGTGGGCCTCGGTATCGGACCCCACAGGAAGAAATAATTTCTCCTCAACCGCCCTAAGCAGCATGGACTGTTCGTCCAGTCCCAGTTCACCCACTTCGTCTAAAAACAGCATGCCGTTATCTGCTGTTTTTAAAAGGCCGTCCCTGTCGCTGATCGCCCCTGTAAAGGCGCCCTTTTTATGTCCGAAAAGTGCGGACATCGCCCCGTCACCTCTCAAGGTCGCACAATTGACTTCCACAAAACGGCCCTTTAACTGGCGCCGGGCTTTTTTCAGTTCATACACCCTTCTGGCCAAACGGGATTTACCCGCGCCGGTGGGGCCTGTGATCAAAACCGGGTCAACCGAATTGACGGCAACACGTTCGATTTGTTCAATCAGATGATTAAACGATGGGTTCCGTGTCTCTATGCCGGATTTTAAAAAGGAGATATCATCTTTCGTCTCCTGCTCGAATCGCATGGCAATCTGATCATACCGGGAGAGATCCAAATCAATGATTCTATATTCCCCGCTCAGGTCATGGTGCCTTTTTCCGGGGGGAGGACTTGTCTGCAACAACCGCCCCGGCAGATAGTTTGATTCGATGAGAAGGTAAAGGCATATCTGGGCAACATGGGTTCCGGTGGTGATATGAACCAGGTAATCTTCATTTTCCGTATCAAAGCGATACCCTTTGGCAAAATCGTGCAATACACCATATACCTCTTCAAAATCCCACGGATCCGTGAAATCGGTTTCAACGGGAACCACTTCCGTTTCCGGAGAGACATCCCGGATATCGTCTCTTATCCGCTTCATCAGGCGGGTATAACTTTTCTGGTAAAGGAGTTCAAAACGGTCTACCAAAAAATCGCTGTGCTGGCATATCGCCACGCTCGGCCGCCAGTGTTCCCACCGTGATGCATTCTCCCCTCTGTCAAGTACGGGGCCTAAAATTCCGATTACAACTGTTGTTTTCATATTAATCTTTCTATATTACATAGAAAATTTTCTATATTTTATATAAACCAATATCACATGTCAAGCGTTCAACCGTTCTAAATTTTATTATAATCTTTATTTTTCAAATACTTAAAATTCAAACAGATATTTTTTCAGCAACTGGCACACCCGTTGCTAAAGATCAAGTGCAGATGCCACCGGGCCAGCGGCACCCAGTATTCAACGAAAGCTGTAAATACTGGGTGTTCCGGACATGGGTTCTGACGATGGAACGGCATCTGAATGGATAGCTCAATTAGGTAGAGCATCGTGCAAAGGACACGAGAGTTGCAGGTTCGATTCCTGCTGCGCTAATTGGTTTACTTGAAAA
>JAKSBO010000715.1 GCA_022361095.1 Desulfobacterales bacterium
GCCTCCTGTCTGCAAAATAATGGATCATGGAAAGTATAAGTACGAGCTGACTAAGAAAAAACAGGAAGCCAAAAGGAAACAGAAAAGTGTCCAGATCAAAGAGATCAAGGTTCGTCCTAAAACAGATGACCATGATCTTGCAACCAAGGTCCGGCACGTAGAAAAATTTATTTCCAATGGCGATAAGGTGAAAATAACACTTGTTTTCAGGGGGCGTGAATTTATGCTCAAAGAGCAGGCCAGCGTTGTTCTGGAAAAAGTGGTGGAGATGACCAAGGAGTTTGCCCAGGTGGAACAGTTCCCCAAGTTTGAAGGGCGGGTCATTACCATGCTGCTTGGCCCCAAATAAGGGGGGTGAAGGGAATAAGCTCTACGGATTTTGCGCTGCAAAGTTCTCTGTGTTTAGGGTGCGGCCTGGGCTGCAACTAAAATTTATGAGTATACAGTGCGCAAAAAGTGCTTATCCGTTCAGGCCTCTGTCTGCCGGTCGGTTGCTTTGAATTTTTTTCAGGCATTCCGGCGTTCAAGGGGCTTTATGTGTGGTGGTATATTCCGTATATACCGCCTTTAGTTTTTATAATAGTTTGGAAACCTTCAGGAGGTTTAGTAATGCCGAAAATTAAGACATGCCGTGCGGCTGCCAAACGGTTTGATAAAACCGGATCAGGTAAGTACAAGTTCCGCAAATCCCATGCCAGCCATATTCTGACCAAGAAGACTACAAAACGGAAAAGAAGCCTTCGTCAGCCCCAGATTGTTGCGGACTCTGATATGAAAGCAGTTCGCCGTATGCTGCCTTACGGCTAATTGGGGTTGGCTGTTTTTTAAAATATTGATATGGACGCCGGCCGATATGGTTGCCGGCTGATGGTGTATAAGGAGTGCAGAAGAAATGAGAGTTAAAAGAGGGTTTAAGGCAAGACGGCGCCGCAACAAGGTGCTTAAGCTGGCAAAAGGTTTCAGGGGTGGTCGCAGCAAACTTTACAGAACTGCGGCAGATGCAGTGGATAAAGCATTGATGTACGCTTACAGGGACCGTAGGGCAAGAAAAAGAGATTTTAGAAAATTATGGATTGTACGTATTAATGCCGGTGCACGGATGAATGAATTGTCCTATTCCCGTTTCATGAACGGGCTGAAACTTGCCGGCAGTGAACTGGACAGAAAAGTCCTGGCGGATTTGGCTGTATCCGATCCTGCGGGATTCTCCCAGCTGGCTTCCCAGGCGTCTGCCAAACTGAACTAATATTCATCTTGAAATAAGGGGTTTTGTTCGAAAGCTTCCGAGGAGTGAATTTTATCCAACGAAAGATGGGCAAAAATCTATTTAAGGACGGGTAGGAACTAAAGTGTATTTCGGGGGAACTTTGCAAACTAATCTCCAAGACATTGAAAAACAGGCCCTGGAACAAATCAGCGCAGCGGATTCGACGGATGCTCTTGAGTCGATTTCCACTCATTTTTTGGGCCGTAAGGGGTTGCTGACCGCGTTTTTGCGCAATATTCCATCCCTGCCGGTGGATGAGCGTCCTGCTGCGGGTAAGAATGGTAATCTGCTGAAGGTGAAGCTTGAAAAAACGGTGCGCCAGGCCAAGGCTGCTTTGGAAACCGATGCCGCAGGTGGTGCTGAAGGTATTGATATTACCCTGCCCGGACGTATGGTTAAAAAGGGTGCCCTGCACCCGGTCACCCAGGTGATAGATGAAATTTGCGGTATTTTTCTCCGCCTGGGATTTGACATTGCCGAAGGTCCGGAGGTTGAGACGGATTATTATAACTTCGAGGCCCTGAATATTCCCCCATATCATCCGGCCAGGGATATGCAGGATACCTTCTATGTGTCTGACAATATAGTTTTAAGAACCCATACGTCAGGTTCCCAACCCCGGGTAATGGAAAAAAATGAGCCGCCGGTGCGCATTATATCCCCGGGCAAGGTGTTTCGCTGTGATTCGGATTTGACCCATACCCCTATGTTTCATCAAGTGGAAGGCCTGATGGTCGATAAAAACATCTCTTTTGGGGATCTTAAAGGGGTGTTGACCACGTTTGTTCAGCAGTTTTTTGATAAGGATACGTCCTTGCGGTTCAGGCCCAGTTTCTTTCCGTTTACCGAACCCAGTGCCGAGGTCGATATTCGCTGTGTTATGTGCAAGGGCAAGGGCTGCCGGGTATGTTCCAAGACCGGCTGGATTGAGATTCTGGGTGCCGGTATGGTCCATCCGGCTGTATTTGAAAATGTCGGTTATGACACCCAAAAGTATACAGGGTTCGCCTTTGGCCTTGGTATGGAGCGGGTTGCCATGCTCAAGTACGGAATTGATGATATCAGAAAATATTTCGAAAACGATATGCGTTTTCTAGGGCAGTTCTAATTATGAAAGTCAGTTTAAGCTGGTTGCGTGAATATATTCCCGTTGATCTTGATCCCCAGGAGATATCCGACAGACTGACCATGGCCGGTCTTGAAGTGGATGGGGTGGAAAGTCTTTATGATTACCTGGACAATGTAATTGTTGCCCAGGTCGTACAGGCAAGGCAGCATCCTGATGCCGATAAACTTACATGCTGTGCCGTGGATATCGGACAAGGAGAACTCTCGCCTGTTGTCTGCGGCGCTCCCAATGTCAGAGAGGGTATGTATGTTGCCTGCGCCCTGCCGGGGGCTGTACTGCCCGGTGATTTCAAAATCAAGAAAAGCAAACTGCGTGGCGAACCGTCCCATGGTATGTTGTGCTCTGCTGCTGAGTTGATGCTCGCGGATGATGCCTCCGGTATTATGGACCTTGACGGCGAGTTCGTTCCCGGAACTCCCCTTGAATCCGCCCTGGCACTGGATGATGCCGTTTTTGAGATTGATTTGACGCCTAACCGGCCGGACTGCTTAAGTCTCATTGGTGTGGCCCGGGAGATCGGGGCATTTACGAATCCCCAGAATGAGGTGTCGCTTCCGGATGTGGCGTTTCCGGACTCCCAAATGGATGCCAGGGATATTCATGATTTTGTCTCTGTGGAGATTGAAGACCCTCAATTGTGTCCAAGGTATACTGCCGGGCTGCTTTTTGATGTCACCGTCGGTCCCTCTCCGCTTTGGTTAAAAAAGCGTCTTGAGGCTGTTGGCCTGTCCCCAGTCAATAATGTCGTGGATATCACCAATTTTGTCATGATGGAAACCGGGCAGCCTTTGCATGCCTTTGATTATGACGATATCGCTAAAAGTCAAATTATTGTAAGAACCGCCGGAAAACCCGGTGATGCTCCCCTGGAATTTACAACCCTTGATTCGAAACGCCATAAGCTTGATCCTGAAATGCTCATGATCTGTGACGGGGAAAGGCCTGTCGGTATTGCGGGGGTAATGGGCGGCGAAAATTCTGAGATTACGGATACAACCACCCGGGTGCTGGTGGAAAGTGCCTATTTTAACCCTGTGTCCATTCGCCGTACCGCTAAAAGGACGGGGATTGCCTCGGATGCTTCCCATCGGTTTGAGCGGGGTGTTGATCCTGAAGGGACGTTGTTTGCCTTGAAGCGGGCTGTTTCGTTGATGGCGCAGTTGTGTTCTGCAACCATTGCCTCGGGCATCATTGATGCACACCCCGTCAAGGCTGAACCTGTTGTCATTGACTTGAATCCCAACGCGTTAAATGTGCGGTTAGGGACCTCTTTTTCTTCGGATGAGATGTCAGGGATTTTATCTTCTGTGGGATTTGGTGTGGAAAAAAAGGCAGGTACGCAGGATGATGGCCTTTTGCAGGTTCATGTGCCCTCTTTCAGGGTTGATGTATCCCGGCCCGAGGATCTTTCCGAAGAGGTGGCCCGGTTGTGGGGATATAATAAAATCGAAACCAGTTATCCTTTGGTAAAAGCCCAGGGGCGGCCCCTTTCAGGGCGCCTTGTGCTGCGCAATAAAATCCGCCAGGCAATGACCGGGTTTGGGTTTTGTGAGGCCATCAATTATAACTTTATCCGCAAGGATGCCTGTGAGCGAATGGGTATTGAAGCGCCGGACAAAAGAACCCGGATGGTCGAGATTTTAAACCCCATTTCCGATCAGATGTCGGTCCTCCGGACTTCCATCATTCCCGGGTTGCTGGAATCCATGGCCAGAAATACGGCCCAACAGGTGGACTCCCTTCAGTTGTTTGAGGTGGGTAAGGTGTTTTATGATAACGCCCCGGGTGAGCAGCCCGAGGAGGTCGAGGTGGTTGGCGGCCTGATTACCGGAAACCGCTGGGATCAGACCTGGTATTCCAAAAAAGAGCCTGTTGATTTTTTTGATCTTAAGGGTGTTGTGCAGGGCTTGCTTGACGCATTTCAGACTTCCGGTGTTCTTTACGAAAGAACTGATGCCCGGGCCTGCCCCTATTTTGAACCGGGGTATGGTGCCAAATTGACGAAGGATGGTCTGGTTCTGGGTACGCTTGGTAAGATAGCATCCGATGTGGGAGCCGCATTTGGTCTGAAGCAGGACGCCTATCTTTTTGATCTGGACATGGCGCGTTTTGAAAAAGCTGTTCCCCAGGCTGTCCAGGCAGTTGGTTTACCCAAATTTCCTTCGATTTCCAGGGATATGACCTTTATTGTGTCAAAGCATGTTGAGGTGGGTGCCATGATGGGTGTCATTGAGGCCTTTGCCCGGAAGCAGGCGCTGATTGAAGATTTTTTCCTTTTCGATGTATTTGAAGGCCAAAATATCGGTGGCGATAAAAAATCCCTCTCATTCAGGATGGTTTACCGCTCTGCGTCAAAAACCCTGACGGAAAAAAATATCAAAAAGATTCATGATCAACTGTCCCGGAAGCTTATCGATGATTTTGATGCCGGTTTGCCCGGATAAAATTTTAGGTTGGGCTGTGGCCGGCAATTGAGCTGGAAACGTCGTTACCGTAAAAAAGAAAATGCGGTTTTATATGAGAGTGTTGACAAAGTTAA
>JAKSBO010000175.1 GCA_022361095.1 Desulfobacterales bacterium
AATAAATTGTCAAGAAAAAACATTTTTTAAACGTTTTAGAAAACACAACAAAAACAGTCTTTTATTTCAAAATATTAGATGTAATTCCTAGGGGGTGTTTTATGCGTGCATCCCCAGGTATCCAAAGAACCCACTTTATGAATTACCATTCATGAATATATAATGAATCAACTTGTAAAACAGGTACGGGTTTGATACTTTAAGCCTGTTTTTTCAAATAATTTTAGTATGAAAGAATTGGCTTAACCGATCCGTTTCTTACATAATTTATCATGGTACAATCTTGGTGAAAACCAGGTCGGCCATGACCGGTATTATTTTTTTAAGAGAACCCATGCACCCGATAAATGCAAAGCTGCACCCGAATTCGCCTCTGAACCCCAACTCAGTTGCTCGTATGATTGCCGGTATTCAAAAGGACAATGGAGACATCCCCTGGCATACCGGCGGGAAGACAGATCCCTGGGATCTTGTGGAATCTGTCATGGGGCTGAATATCGGCGGCTTTCATGACCGGGCAATGGCTGCCCTGGACTGGCTGGCCGATATCCAGAATGAAGACGGCTCCTGGTATTCATCCTATGTGGATTCGGTTCCCGGGGACCGGACCACCGAAAGTCACATGGCTTGCTATCTGGCCGTTGGGTTGTTTCATCAATTTCTAATAAAACGGGACAAGGGTGATCTGGAAAAATTCTGGGCAATTATGTCAAAGGGGATTGGATTTGCCTTAGACCTTCAGGCGGTTACCGGAGAAATTTACTGGGCAAAAAGCCCGGAAGGGAACGTTGACCCCATGTCTCTTTTATCCGGATCATCGTCCATATTCATCAGCCTGAAATGCGCCCTGGCCATTGCCGGGATACTGGACCGGGACCGTCCGGAATGGGAGATTGCCTTTAAAAAACTTGGCAACTCCATCAGGGAAAATATTGTTACCTATAACGTGTCCAAGTCCAGATTTTCCATGTACTGGTTTTACCCGATACTCTCCGGGGCATTGCAGGGAAGCCGGGCAAAGGCGCGTATGGACAGATACTGGCACAAATATGTCATTGAGGGCCAGGGGTGCCGCTGTGTGTCTGACCAGCCCTGGGTGACCATTGCCGAAACCTCGGAGCTTGTGCTTGCACTTCACGCCATGGGGCGCCGGCAAAAGGCAAAGATCGTTTTTTCCTGGATTCACGGCCGGGTGTTTGAGGATCAAACCTTCTGGTGCGGCTACACCTATCCGGACATGGTGGTCTGGCCCGAAGACAAAATCTCCTGGACCAATGCCGTGGTTTTGATGGCTGCCGATGCCCTGTACGGCCTGACGCCCGGGGCCCGGTTGTTTGATCATGATGCCTGGGACGGCTGTAACTTTAAATGTATTTGAACGAAAAATCACCCCTCTGCCGCGTTGCAGAAAAATTTGCATACGGCCCGTTTCGTCCAAATAGAGGCTTCCGTTTGTGCGCTAAATAGTGAACAGTGTATAATAAATGATTAAGGATAAACGCCCATACTATATTAAACAGGCCTGGTACCGGTTTCAGAATCTTTATGTCCGCCGTTATCTGGTTCCCCAACTCTCCGCCCTGGGCCCCCACCCTTACATCATTAAACCCTGGTATATTGAATTGTTCGGTGCCCCCATCTCCATCGGCAGCCATGCAACCCTGCTGGGGTGCCCGGACAAAAGAACCCGGCTGACGGTGTGGTCCGAAAAGAGAGATATTGAGGGTATCCGTATCGGGGACCATGTGCTTATCTCTCCGGGAGTACGGATCTCAGCGGCGAATTCCATTTGCATTGCAGATTCCTGCATGCTGGCCAGCCACGCCTACATTACGGATTCAGACTGGCACGGTATTTATGACAGATCGTTGCCCCCGGCAACCCGGTCAAAGGTGGTGCTTGAAGAAAATGTCTGGATCGGAGATTCCGCCATTGTGTGCAAAGGTGTAACCATCGGAAAGAACACCATCATCGGGGCGGGCGCAGTTGTCACCTGCGACATCCCTGCCAATGCCATTGCCGCAGGCAATCCGGCCAGGGTCATCCGAAATCTTGATCCCGACCGGGAAATCATCACCCGCAAAGACCGGTACGGCGATACGGAAAAAATGACAACGGTTCTGGAAACTGCTGAAAAGGACTGTTTGGAAGGAAATACCTTTTTGGGATGGATTCGCAGTCTTATCGCCCCGGCCAGGGATTATTGATCAAGCTGACTGATGGTCCGGGTAAAATATTCAAGACACGCCTGAATTTTTTCAATGTCAAAGGTTTTGGACAACCGGAACAGCTCTTTTCCAAATATTATAAACGCCTCAACTTTAAAAATTTTTCCGGTTTCGGTAATCCGTACGGCAAATCGCTGGATATCGGATATTTTCATTGCCTCCCGGGCCTGTGGGATATAGGGGACAATATCTTTGTGCAATTTTTCCCAGAAGTCGTCGGGCAGGCGCTCTTGATCCAGAGCATCCAGCCAGCTTAATTCGGCGGACTCTTGCGCAGCATCGGGCGCCGGGTCTATGAACCGTGTTAAAACAGCCATCAGACTGTCTATGGTAATGGGTTTAACAATGGCACAGGCAAACCCCCGGGATTCAAGTTCCTCTTGGGACCATAGCGTCATGCCCGCAGTCATAAGGCATATGGGGATATGAGCAACCTCTGTATCTGCTTTCAACCGTGCAGCGGTTTGTACGCCGTCGATTTCAGGCATTTTCAAATCAATGAATATCAATGCAGGTTTCTGGGCTTTGGCATGCTCAATGGCCTGGAAACCGTCTGCGGCTTCAATGACTTCCAGATTAATTTTTTCCAGCACTTCCCTGAGCATGAACCGGATATCCCGCTGGTCATCCACAATGAGGACCCGATCTTTGGCAAACGCCATGCTGGCCCAAGCTGATTTGTCTGCATCCGGCGGCGGTGAACTGTGGGTGTGATATTGCTTAACACCGGGCAGGGAGATGGTAAATGTACTGCCTTGATCCGGTTTGCTGGATACGGAAAGATTTCCGCCCATCAGCTCTACAAGTTGTTTGCAGATGGC
>JAKSBO010000248.1 GCA_022361095.1 Desulfobacterales bacterium
TGGTCAAACGGGGCAATCCGCCGGCTCAAGGCGTCTGGGCGATCCCGGGGGGCAGCGTGGAATTGGGAGAAACCCTTAAAACCGCCGCTGAAAGGGAAATTCTTGAGGAAACCGGCATTGTCATCAAGGCCGGGGAACCCATATTTTCATTTGAATCCATTCACAGGGATGACAAGGATCAGGTCAGGTTTCATTATTATATAGTGGATGTTGCGGCAAGTTATATCAGTGGCGAGCCCACTGCCGGAGATGATGCCCTGGATGTCGGATGGATCTCCAAAGAAGAGCTTGGCCGTCTTAACGTCAATCCCTCCACCCTTAAGGTCCTTCACCAAACCTTCAACTTCGGATAACAGCCATGGGCTGGCCGGGTCTGTCAACACCCTGGCTCAGCCCATAAAAAAATTACCCTCTTATTGTTGCCACAGGGACAGCAGTTCGGGCAGAAATTGGCCCCCGGTCCCGTCAAGGACGATCCCCCGGTCGTGCCGGGCGGCAAACTGCCTGAAGGGATTGTCGCTGGGGTTGATGTCCACAATGACCGCTTCCGGATTTCTGGCCACCATCATGCCGATCTGCATGGGAAGGTTGGTGGCACCGGCCGTGCCCACCACCAGGAGAAGATCGGTGGCGGTTGCCCATGCCATGGCGGACTCTGCCTTATACCAGGTTTCGTTGTAGCATTCATCAAACCAGAGGACATGGGGGCGGGTAAGGCTGCCGCACCTGGCGCAGGTCAGCAGCTCTTTTTCTTGTTCCGTGACCGGCTGGTCCTTTTGTTTGTCCGGCATGTCTTTGGGGAAGTCAAGAAGTTTTGGGGTGCAGTCTCCTGAGCAGCGAATATAACTAAGATTCCCGTGAATCTGATAGGTTCGGTCAATGCTGTTGCCGGCCCTCAGATGAAGACCATCCACATTCTGGGTGATTAGACAGAACCTCTCCTTGAAAATTTCTTCCATTTGGACAATGGCCTGGTGACCGGAATTGGGTTCTGCATTTTTACATACGGTATGGCGGTAAAGATACCAGGCCCAGACTTCCCAAGGATTCCGGCTGAACATACTGTGGGTGGCCATCTGTTCGGGCCGGTACTCCATGGAGCCCACAGTCCAATACCCTTCAGGCCCACGAAATGTCGGAATGCCGCTTTCGGCGGAAATCCCGGCTCCGGTTAAAACGGTGATCCGTTTGTTGTTATCCTTAAACGGTTCGAGCAGTTCGGCTGTGTCCATTTTTCTTTCTCCTTATTTTGTATGAAAATGTTTAACCACGGAATGCACGGAAGATAGAATTCCTTTATTTCAGCGGGTTCCGTGGTTAAAAATTAATCAGGCGTCGATTGTAACTCATCCCGGATTTTCATTAATATCTTACCCGTGACATTGGCTCCGATACCCCAGAAATCGTCGGCTGCCGAATGATCATATAGTTTGCCTTTACTGCGCTTGAGCGTGTCGGCCAGATTTGGATGTTGATCAAAACGGGCACGTATGGCCCGCTCCATGACGGAAACCTTTATATCCTCCCAGTCCTCCCGGATCTTAAACTCCCGGGTTTGGCCAATGGCGGCACACAGAAATGGATTTGAGCAATTTTTGATTTTCGTAATGATCTCTTGGTCTGTGAATTTTGATGCTTGATAGAATTGTTCGGCTGAGTGCCAGGTAAAAGCGTCAAGGGTAATGGGAATGCTTGCTAAATTTGAATATAAATCCTGTTCAAACATTTTTAGTTTTATTCTCCGTACTTAGTGCCTGAACGGAAATCCGTGTTTGGACGAAAAGTTGCCCAGATGCAAGGCGCAAACAAAGCTGGAACCGGAGCGTACTATAGTACGTTAGGATTGCAGCTTTGTGCAGCAACGCCGCAGGTGGGTGACTTTTTGTTCAAACACATTAGTTGGGAAACATGTTGTCTTCTATCTCTACAGCCACGGCGCTTGTATTAAGCAACGCCGCAAGCCGCCCCAGGGTGATGGGCAGCACGGTTTGGACATAAAACTCAAGGCTTTTGATAACGCCATGGTAAAAGGGGATGTCTCTCTTTTTGGCTTTTTCCAGTTTTTGGGCCGCGGTTACGCCCCGCCACAGCAGCATCCATGCAAAAATGGTGTCGCCGGTGGCATCCTGAAACGGATGGGCATTGGCAAAGGCGGCAAGTACTTTGGGGCTCATGGCGGTGGTGCCCATGTGAATGGCTGCTTCAGCTAATTTATTAACCACCTCTTCAACCTTGGCCGCTGATTTTTCAAGGGCCGGGATATCCTTGGCCCGGGCAATTGTTGCCTGCATTTCACCGAACAGGTCCATGACAGGCTTGCCCTTATTCAAACCCAGTTTGCGGCCGAGAAGGTCCATGGCCTGGATACCGTTGGTCCCCTCATAGATCAGGGTGATTCTGACATCACGCAGCAACTGTGCCATGGGGTACTCTTCGATGAATCCGTAACCGCCGTACACCTGCATACCCTGGGAGCAGACCTCAAAGGCCCGGTCTGTGACATATCCCTTGGCAATGGGGGTAAGTACTTCAACAAATCCCTGGTATTTGGCCTTTTCTTCGTCGGTTGCCGCACATTCGGCCATGTCAACGCAGTAGTGGACAAAATAGATCAAGGTCCGCATGGCCTCCACATTGGATCTCATCACCATGAGCTGGCGACGCACATCCGGGTG
This sequence comes from Desulfobacterales bacterium, assembly GCA_022361095.1. Taxonomy (GTDB): domain Bacteria; phylum Desulfobacterota; class Desulfobacteria; order Desulfobacterales; family Desulfobacteraceae; genus Desulfobacter. The sequence goes on from JAKSBO010000248.1 coordinate 2,676, forward strand.
GCGGAAGATGGGAACGGCCTGGGCGTCAGGGTCCATAATCTGTGTCAAATCCCGGCCTTGGATACGGTTTTTTGCATAATCCAGTGCATACATATAGGCGGCTGTGGCACAGGCAAAGCCCTGGACCCCTACAAGGACCCGGGCTGCGTTCATCATCAGGAACATGGCTTTCATGCCCTTGTTTGCTTCCCCTAAAAGGGTACCCACACAGTTATCTTTTGAGCCCAGGGACATGGAACATGTGGCGTTGCCGTGGATGCCCATTTTATGTTCAAGGCCGGTGCAGATGACATCGTTGAATTCGCCCAAAGAACCATCTTTTTTAACTCTGTATTTGGGGACCAGGAATAAGGAGATGCCCTTGGTGCCGGCAGGGGCGCCTTCAATGCGGGCCAGCACAGGATGGATGATATTTTCTGTCAGGTCATGGTCCCCACCGGAGATGAAAATTTTTTCACCCACAATGTTATAAGTACCGTCGTCGTTAGGGATGGCCTTGGTGGTCAGTGCGCCGACATCGGAACCTGCGCCCGGTTCGGTAAGCAGCATGGTGCCGGTCCATTCGCCGGTGCACATTTTTTTAAGATAGATCTCTTTTTGTTCCTGGGTGCCGAACTGCTCAACAAGATGAGCCGCCCCTTGGGTGAGGCTGCAATACATCATGAACGGGTAGTTGGCACCGTTGAAA
>JAKSBO010001170.1 GCA_022361095.1 Desulfobacterales bacterium
GGACGGCTTTGCTGAACTCGGCTTCAAAGACCGTCTCCCCTAACCCTTTCACCTCGTACGCTTTTCCACAAGGCCGGTATTGGTCCATGATGTTTACAAAGGTATTTTTTGAGACATGGTTGGCAATAAATGACATCACCTCCGGGGTACCGGCCATTCCTGAAGGCATAACCAGGTGTCTGAGCAGCAATCCCCGGGTGGCGATCCCATGCTCATCCACTTGCAGATCACCCACCTGACGATACATTTCGGCAACCGCTTTTTGGGCCACTTCCGGGTAATCCGGGGCATTACAGGTCTGTTCGGCGACAGTGGTATCCCAGAACTTAAAATCCGGCATATAAATATCGATGACCCCCTCCAGCAGTTTTAAGGTTTCCACATTGTCGTATCCGCTGGAGTTGTAGACCAATGGAATTTTTAACCCCCCGTCAATGGCCATATCCAGGGCAGACAGAATTTGCGGCACCACATGGGTCGGGGTTACAAAATTAATGTTGTGGCAGCCGTTATTCTGCAGGATCAACATCATGCCGGCCAACTGCCCGAGTCCACACGCCTCTCCCTCCCCCTCGTGACTGATTTCGTAATTCTGGCAGAAATTACATTTCAGGTTACAGTGGGAGAAAAAAATGGTGCCGGAACCAAACGCCCCGACCAATGGGGGTTCTTCTCCAAAATGGGGGTTGAAACTGGATACAACCGCTTCGTCTCCGGTGGAACACTCCCCCAACTCCCCGGAAAAACGGTCGACTTTACACGCTCTGGGACAAATCTCACAGGAATTTAACATCTGTCGCGCTTTACTGATTTTATCCCGGAGCAGTCCTTTCGCTTTGGTTTCAATATAGGCCGGTTGAAAGGCTGCCATTTGTACGCTCCTTTTTCTTATATTATCAGTATATTGAATTAAAAACAGGGCATCTGCTTCCATGTTGGGGGACATCCTAACCCCATCGGCAAAATAATGCAATTTTTAGGATGCCGGATTTGGCAGGGCGTGGGGCTGTACTGATCATTGAACGATTGAAGTTTTTGTGGTTCATGCCCTTAAATCTGATTTTTATCCGGTGTTCGGGCAAAGCGTATGGATTTATATTTTTATTGATTTCTATCTATCTTACCGTTATATATAGATTATATTTTATTCATCAACTCTTTAACGTCGGCTTCGCAATTATGCCGATTATATTACGATTCTGTTCAAAATTTTTTTAACCCACTGAAAAATGAATTCGTCGTCTTTGAGGTGGGCAAATTTAATTTATTTTATTCAAGGAGCATATCATGAAAAAGGCGTTCATCTTATTGGTAATCGGTTTTGCCTTAATTTTAACCCCGGCCCTGTCCAATGCCGAACAGGCCCCGGCAAAAGTCATTGAGCTTGCCAACTCAACCTTGGCAGGTGTCGGCAAAGACCCTGTCATTATCAAGGCGGTTAAAGATCAAAACGCCAAAGGGATAAGCCTTGAACAGATTAAGGCCAAGGATACCGAATGGAAGAACACCCCGGGGATCGCCGAGTATATGAAGGCCATTATGGAGTCCGAATGCGGTCGGCACCTGCGAAATATCCAGGAATCCGAAAGTTTTTATGCTGAGATTTTTGTGATGGATAATCAAGGGGCCAATGTGGCCATGACGGATAAAACCTCGGACTTCTGGCAGGGGGATGAGGCTAAATTTCAAAAATCCTTCAACAATGGCAAAGGGGCGGTCTTTGTTGACGAAGTGGAGTTCGACGACAGTGCCCAGGCCTATCTGGTCCAGGTATCGGTGCCCGTGATTGATGGCGGTAAAACCGTCGGCGCCATTACCTTTGGTATTGATGTGGATCAGATTCAATAACACCCGTGGGCCGGCCTGGCCTATCAGCACTAAGACACCGTCCGCAAGAAAATAGGTTATGACTTCAGCAGATTATTAATAATTTTTTAAAAAACTGAGGGCGATACAATGACTGTGTTTAATAATATGAAAATCGGTACCCGACTGCTGATTGGTTTTGCCACGATGATTCTGTTCATGGCCGGGATTGGATTCTGCGGATTGTACAGTGTCAATCAAATTAAACAACGCCTTGAAGGAATTTTTTCAAAACGCCTGCCCAGCATTGATTATCTTCTCCAGGCAGACAGGGATCTGCAGCAGTTGCTGGCCGCCGAACGGTCCATGATTTTCGCCAATCCCAAATCCGATCTATTTAAGAACCTGGTTGATGACTACGAAGCAAATCTGGCCCAGGCGACTGAACGGTGGGAAAAGTATAAAGTCCTGGCAGACAAACCTGAAGAAAAAGCCCTGTTTAGCGATTATGAAGAGGCAAGGGACGCCTGGGCCGCACAATCCAGAAGAATTGTGGACGGCAGAATCGCCAACACCAGGCAGGGCCGGCGTGTTGCCCTTGATCTTTCCCTTGGCGTGGCCAGAGAGAAATTTGAAGCCATGAGAGATTTCCTTGACCAGTTGACGGAGAGCAACTTGGCCCAGGCTGAAATTGAACGGAACCAGGCTACCGCTACCTATAAGTTTACGATTAATGTCATTCTCGCGGCCATGGGCATGGGGCTTTTGGCCGGCATGGCTTTGATGGTGGTCATCGGGCGCAGTGTTACCCGGCCTATCAAAGAGGTAGTGGAAGGGTTTTTTGATATTTCCGAAGGAGAGGGCGACCTGACCAAACGGTTGAAAAAAATGGGAAAAAATGAGATTGGGGCGCTGTGTTCGGCGTTCAATCAATTCATGGATAAGCAGCAGTTGATGATTGCGGATATTTTCAAGAGCGTAGCAATGCTTACTGAATCATCCCAGGAGCTGATCGGCATCTCACAATCCCTGTCCGAAGCCGCTGAAATGGCCACGCAGACTTCGGAATCAGTGAAGGATGCAACGGCTGCCATGAGTCAAAACATGGATTTGATTTCAACTTCCACCCAGGAATCCAGCGCCAATACCACCAAGATTGCCGGTGCGGCGGAAGAGATGAATGCCACGGTGGGCGAGATTGCCAAAAACGCTGAACAAGGCCGTGAAATATCGGCCAATGCCGTATCCAGGGTGGAAGAGTCCACTGATCAGGTCGGTCAGTTGGGAGAGGCAGCCCAGGCGATCAGTAAGGTGGTTGAAACCATCACCGATATTTCTGAACAGGTGAATCTGCTGTCGCTGAACGCCACCATTGAGGCGGCCAGGGCCGGAGACGCCGGCAAGGGGTTTGCCGTAGTTGCCAATGAGATTAAAGCGCTTGCCGGCCAAACCGCCGGCGCTTCCATGGATATCAAGGAAAAAATCGAACATATCCAGAAGACATCCAACGGAACCCTTGAAAGCATTGATCAGATCCGGGAGGTGATCAATCAGGTGGACCAGGTGGTGGCCACCATTGCCGCTGCCGTGGAAGAGCAGTCTTCGGTAACCCATGAAATTTCAGACAACATCAGCCAGGTATCCACCGGTATTGAGGATGTAAATAAAAATGTGCTCCAGAGTTCCGAAGGCGCAGAGGATATCACCGGTCAGATCCAGGAGGTGAACAATACGTCACTGCAGATCCAGACCCAGGGCGGCCGCCTAAAAGAGCGGGCCGACGGTCTGGCTCAAATTGCCGCGGACCTAAACAGCTTGGTGGGCCGGTTTAAATTTTAAACACAGGCCGGTGTCGGGCTGGGAAATAACCAAACCGATATCATAAATTCTTTGGCCTAATTATTGCCGGAAAAAATCCGGTCGAACAAAATTGTTCGGCCGGATTTTTAATTTCATTATTTTCAGGGTTGTTGGAATTTAAAATTCACGCCGGCATAAAGCATTCTGCCTTCAATGCCATAGGGCGCGTCGTTCAGATCTTGGTCGCTGATATGATCAATCCCTAAACGCAGGGTGATTCTATCGAAAAAGGTTTTGGAAACCTGGGCGTTGAAAACGATTTCAAATCCTTGACGGGTTGCGCTATCCATATTGACATACATTTTCTCACCGGAAGAGCCGGGCAAGTATGCCGTGTCAATCAGGTTCTCCACATCACTTTCAAGGGCTGTGGGCGTGCCGCCGCCCGGATAAACGGCATGCACCACGGTTTTTTTATGTTGAAAAAGTCGTTTGCAGCAAACTAATTGTCGTGTCAAGTTTGTTTTGTTGCTTGATTTATAAATAATGATATATAAAAATA
>JAKSBO010000569.1 GCA_022361095.1 Desulfobacterales bacterium
CAAAAACGCTGCCCATGGCAGCCAGTGTAAAATATTTTTGCTGCCGACTTCTACTCGATAAGCTTAAAAAGCCGGCGCTATAAAACACAAATAAAGAAAATAAAGCGACTGGGACAAAAAATATTCCGGTTTCAGACAGGAAATGAAGATAATCATTGTGGGCATAGCCCCTCAATACATTCTGCCCCGGGACCTGCCAGGCCGGATAAGCAACAGTGAAGGTATCCGGCCCAGTACCGAACATTATATTATCTCGAATCATATTCACGGCCCCTTTCCAACAGCGTATCCTGCCAGCCAGATTATCCTCGTACCCCTTCTCAGTCAGAGTAGTGATCCGTTCTACAACAGGCAGGCTTGATAGGATAGCCAAAGAGAGCACGCTGAGGCCAACAACAATCATAGCCAGATTCTTCTTTTTCGGAATCCTGCCCCGCATCAGTGTAAGCACCGACATAAAAAGCAATGAACAGGCAATAGCAATCCAGCCACCTCTGGACTGGGTTAGGGCCAGAGTAATCAGGAGGAGAAATACGACAAGCACCATGCCCTGCTTTTCTTTCCAGGTTCTGCACCGGATGGATAGTAAGGCCAGGGAAAAAGGGATAGCCATTCCAAGGAATCCTGCCAGGTGATTTCGATTCACATAGGGCCCGGAGACACACATCGCACCATGATTAGGGCCCACTTCCGGGTAAGCCCACCAGCCAAGGATTGGAAGGCCATAGCGCTTGGCCAGGCCAATCAAACACAAAAGAACTGCAGTAAAAACAATTACATGAACCAGGACACGTTGTTCTTTTCTTGTCCTGACAGAAGCAGAAGTCGCCAAATATGCCCCCCCATAAATCAAAACCATTAAAAAGCCTTCCCGGGCAAAAGGCTCATATTTTGAAGCAACAAATGAAACCAAGCATAACAGAACAATGAAGGCCAAAGGCAAACTCATGATCGGCCACGCCAGGCAGATTCCCGGATGGACCAATTTTTCAAAAACCAAGCACAGCGTTGCCAGAATGACTCCTGCCTGAATTAGTGTAACAGCCCAAGGATGGACCGCCCCCCGAGCCAGTGGGGAAAAAACGATTAGGCTGCAGATAATACTCAGAGCTGTCCGGCTATAATATGTGGATGGAGAATTATTCTGGATCAAGTTTTTTCAAAAATACTTCATATTTTGAGTTATCTGGAGCCAAGGCCAATGCATTTTGGATTGAGACCAACGCTTTGTCAAAATGGCCCAGTGTTTGATACCCCCGGGCCAGGCAATAGGCGAAATCGCTTCTGTCCGGTTTAAGGGTAAAAGCCTTTTCCCAATCAGATACAGCTGGAGCGTATTTCTTCTGGGCCCAGAGCATGGAAGCCCGATAGTGATAGTACCAGAAATTTTCCTTCGTCGAATTTTGGATGGCTTCAGTGACAGCGGATTCAGCCTGCGAATATTTTTCCTGGTTGGCCAAAGACTCGGCAAATAGATAATGATAGTTTGCATTCACGGGATTCAAATGGGAGGCTTTTTGGGCGGCCAATTCCATCCCATCCCAATCTTTCTGCTTTCGAGCGATGATTGCCAGGAGATAAAATACCTGATCTTTTTCCCAAGTTCGCCCAATCCGGGTAAGGATTGCTTTTGCTCGATTGAAATCCTTCATGTCTATATAGCATTTAGCAGCTGCCATACCCAAATCATATTGAAAAATATCTTGAGAACCTAATTGAGTTAAGAAGACCAAAAATGACTGATGAAAATTCGCATTTTTAAACAAGCCATAAATCTGTTTCAGTGTATGGGATTTGTTTTCACTTTTTTCCAGGGCATTCTTAAAAACTAAATGACTTCGCTTAACCTCTTCCTCCATCAGATATAACTTTCCAAGTCCAAGGTAGTCACCGGATGTATTTTTAGACGGTTCAATCGCCAAATAAGCCTGATAAAACGAAATCCCCCCAGAATAATCACCAGCTTTTACATGAATATCGGACAGAGCCTCTGTGGCATACCTGGACAAAACATCATTCTTTATCGCTGTACCTAAGCCCTTTACCATATGGTTGGCAAGGTGATCTGAATAAAAGCTTTCTTTCCGAATAGAGAAATATGCCAACGGATATATCTCCATTAATTTTTCGACTGCGTCGGTAAGCTTAGAAATTCGCCTGGTTTCATTAAGATATTTGATATAGCTATACAAAATAGAAGAACCAGCAGGTCGCAAGGCCAGGGCTTTCTTATAAAAAGAATCGGCGTTATAGATGTTGGTCTTTTGGGGGAATTGCCAATGATATAAGGTTTCCAAAGCATGTTCAGTATGAGTCAGCCAAAAACTGTTCCTATAGTCTAAGGGAGAAATCACATGAGCCTTAATCAAATAGACTCTCCCCCTTTGTAAAAGGAAGGAGGTATTCGCCGAAGGACCATTCTCTTTCCAGTTCTGAATGCCTTTATGATAAAATGCCTGGCCCTGATGCGTAAAAATCCTAAACTGATCGGCCTGGGCCAAAGTTCGTGCAAGAAATTTGGGCAGGCGTTTTTCAGCCCGCTTAAAATAGTGAATAGCCAAATCGTAATTCTGGAGTTTAAGCTGGGTGATCCCGCTCTGATAAAGGAACCTGGGCAAAAAAAGAACCAGACAGAAAATCAGGGAGGCAATGAGCATCACCAAAATCAGGCACCTGATAACTATGACAGAATGGGACTGGCCGCTATTCTCCATAATAGGAAGTATAGTACTTATGATAATATCGGTAATACCCTTCCTTTTTCATGTCCACCTGATTCAGAACGGTTCCGATGATAGGAAGTTTAGCGGCTCGGTATTGTTCCACTACATCCTGAATGATCTTTCGCTCAGTATGCCCCGATTTAATAACAAATATTGTACCTTCTG
>JAKSBO010000501.1 GCA_022361095.1 Desulfobacterales bacterium
AGGAGCTAGACCAAGTTGGCGAACCATAAATCAGCAAAAAAACGCGCAAAACAAAATCAGGTCAGACGGATGAGAAACAAATCCGTAAAAACCTCCCTTAAAACCCTTGAAAAGAAACTTCGTGCAGCCAAAGAAGCTGGTGAAAATACCGAAGAGCTGATGAAAAAGGCCCAGTCAGCCATTCACAAAGCAGCTAAAAAAGGTATTGTCCACAAAAAAACGGCGTCAAGGAAGATCTCAAGACTGTTCAAATTTGCGAACGCATAAGTCACGCGCTTTTTGCACCATTTAAGCTTAAGCTCAGCCGGTCCAGACTATAAAACCGGCACCGTCCTTATGTCGTTGAGGAAGGTGCCGGTTCGTTTTACCGGATTTTAAAAATCGTTTGTCATCTGACTGACCAGACGCTCGGCCACACGTTCGGCAATGAGGTCAACCGCCTCCCGTTTATTGGCCTCATCATTCACGCCACTGTTCGATACTTTATAGGATTCCGTGGCTGAAAAACTTTTCACCGACCAGAGAATCCTGCCTCCTGCCCCGGTCAGAACCACATCCACCATAGCTTTAACTTCCCTTTCCGTAACGTCCTCCGAAGAAGATCTGGACAATGTGGAAAAGGTAATGGATTGAACGGTACCGGTTATTTTGCGGGTGGCATTGTCGGCACCCACAACAACAGTATCCGTTTTTGCGGTAATTTCCCGGATCAATTCGTTGGTAAAAGAGATCCCGGCCCTGGATTCGGAAGTTTTGTTATCAAATATTGCCACAGAGACCCGGGCCACGTCATTATTAATCAACCCGCCGCCGGCCAGCCGGTATCCGCAGGCCGAACCCAGCATCAAAAACGAGATGCCCACCATCATCCACGCAAGACATTTTTTCATACATTACACCACAATATTAACAAGGGTCTGTTTTTTACGAATTACAATGATTTTACGAATCTCTTTGCCTTCGACATACTTGACAATTCTTGCGTCTTCCAGGGCGGCAGATTTAATATCATCTTCACCGGCATCGGTACCCATGTTAAATTTTGCCCGCAGTTTTCCGTTTACCTGAACCACGACAAGCACCTCGTCGGTCTCCATGGAATCTTTTCTGAATTCGGGCCAGGGCTGCTCAAGAATAGAGCCCTGGTTCCCCATCCGGGCAAACACCTCTTCGCAGAAGTGGGGGATAATGGGACTGAGCAAGAGCAATACATTTTCCAGGCAGCACCAAACCACGGATTTCAACTCATCATCCGCCGTCTCAAGTTCAACCGTATACATGGCATTGACCAGCTCCATAACAGCCGCAATGGCCGTATTGAAATGGAAATTGGTGTCAATGTCCGCCGTCACCTTTTGGATCGTCTGATTGGCCTTGATATACAATTGCTTTGCCTGGTTGGCCTTCAATGCCCCCGCAGCCCCCTTGTACGCATCAATATCCCGGATGGTCTCCATACAGGTCAGCGCCAGGCGCCAGACACGGTTTACAAAACGGTTACTGCCCTCCACACCGTCTTCGCTCCACTCCAGATCCC
>JAKSBO010000274.1 GCA_022361095.1 Desulfobacterales bacterium
CCACCGCTTCGGCGCCGATCTGGTAAAACTGGCGATAGCGTCCTTTTTGCGGACGCTCCCGACGGAACATGGGGCCTGTCAAATAAAATTTGCGTACCGGTTCGGCCGCATACATTTTATGCTGGATATACGCCCTGCAAATGGACGCCGTGGCCTCGGGCCGCAGTGTGAGCATCTCTCCTTTCCTGTCTTCAAAGGTGTACATCTCCTTTTCAACAATATCGGTTGTTTCTCCGATACTCCGGGCAAACAATGCCGTTTTCTCCACAATGGGGATACGGATCTCCCCGTATCCAAAGGATTCAAACAGGGCTGCCGCTTCTTGTTCCACCTTCTGCCACAGAGCAATCTGCTCCGGTAAAATATCTCTGAATCCGCGTATGGTCTGCATGGGTTTTATATCTTTAATTTCTGTAGTTTGTTGCCAAAAAATATACAGCCGATCTATATAGTTTAAAATCAGGGTCTTAGTCAACATATAATAACATATTTAATAAGCATCCGGACTTTTTGTCGCCCTAGCGAATGTGGTAACGGCTGAATTGTTGATTTCCTAAGAACGGATCAGATAATCAGCGATTGGAGTAAAGCCTATAAAATGTAAGAATAGATTTTTATAAGTTTTTTATTAATAGCCGGACGGACGGCAGAAAACCGTTGGGGATTTGCGATATTTTTCATCAGCTTGCCGTCGGCCCGCCGGTTTTCAAGCAGGTTCTAAGAGGCTGAAGCTCTGCTTTTGCGCATATCCTGAGGCCCTTTCAGCCTATTAATAATTCGACGCTAAAAAAAATAAAATTTTTCGTTGCGCTTGGTGAATTGAGGCGCTATAGTACCCACGATATCGAAAAGCTACCACCAACCGGGGGCAATAAACATGTCACAAGGCACGTTATCATTCAAGTACGAAGAAGAAAAATTATTAAGCATTCCGATCTCCTTAGCAGATTTGCCCGTATATATTGATTTTGTCAAAGTTATTGCCCCATACAACATCATTACACCATTTGCGTCGGTATAGCGATGCCGAATGTAGCCGGAAACAAACCAATAATACCGAACGATAGTTTTTTAAAGCTAACATTTTATATGTTTTAAAAAAGGCTAAATCCCCATGGCTGCCACCTGTTCGTTTTTTTATAAAAGTACATTAAATTTCGACGGTGAATTTTGGCTGCACTATCCTATTGACAAAACGGAAGTTACTATCCTATATAAACTTAAACTTGTTAACAGATGTTAAGAGATCTTTAAAAAGATTGTTTAAATTTATTCAAATTCCCAAATAAAGAAAGGAGGGCTTTATAGGGAAAAGTTTAGGGGGGGAACTTTAAACCTTCTTGCGACGAAGCAAAGCAGCTAACAATCCCTTAAGGCAATCTGAGAACCAGATGACATTGCCGCAAGAGAAGGTTGGATGCTTGAAAAAAAGACATTTTGTTCTCGCAAGAGAACAGGAAGTTCAGATTGAGGTCTGTTGGTAATATCGAATGAATTGAGACGTTTTATTTAATTTAGATTCACAACAATTATCAGGGAGGAAAAATGCAACTAACTGGATTAAAATACGGAAAGCAATTGATGGATATCGTTGATTTCCCCGTAGCAGAAACCCTGACAGAGACTGCTAGCAAAGAAGAGATTGAAGCGTTGCTGAAAAAAGGCGGCAAACTCGTTGTAAAACCGTCTTTCATGGGCAGTGCCGGTAAAAAAGGAAAAGCCGGTCTGGTAAAAATAGTCGACAACTATGCCGATGCCGTCCAGGCTAAAAAAGACCTTTTCTATGCCGAATATCAGCAAGGTCCTACGACACACAAAGCAAATGGCGTTACATTCGAAGAGTTTGTTGCCTCAGATGCAGAGCTTTATGTAAGTATTACAACCTCTACAATCACCAGAACGCCGACCATGCTTCTGATTGTTGAAGGTGGTGTTGAAGTTGAAGAACTTCCGGACGACAAAAAAGCGATCGTTCCGTTTAATCCCAATGAAGGCCTCAGAGGATTTCATATCAATGACGCCCTGATCAAACTGGGATGCCCCAAACCTTTCATCAGCCCTCTGGTACAGCAGCTCCCCAAACTGTGGGATCTTTACAACAATTATGGCCTGACCATGATTGAGCTCAACCCCATCCGCATGAAAAAAGGCAAACGTGCCCTTCCTGTGGCTTGCGACGTTAAAGCCGCTTTTGACCAGGATGATCCCGCACATACCCGCATCAAATTCCCCAAAGAAGTATTTGCTACTGAATTGACGGAATTTGAAACTGAGATCAACCAGCTGAGAACCTACCAGGGACAAAGTGACGTTGTTGAACTTAACCCCAACGGAACCATCCTGCCCTTCATGTTTGGCGGCGGTGCCAACAGTGCGGCCACTGAGGTTCTGGGCGACAAAGCGATCTTCTCATCAGACTTTGGCGGAAACCCCCCCTATGCAAAGATGAAAGAGATTGCAAGCATTTCCTATAGACACTTTCTGAAGAAAGCGAACATTGTTCAGATCATTGGTGGTAAAGCAAACAACACCGATATTTTTGTTACGATCAAAGCGATGTTGGATGCCCTGAGGGAAAACATCCATCTTAACCCGGATGTACACGTTGTAATCGGTCGTGGCGGACCAAACGTGGTGCAGGGAATGATTTATGCCCGTGACCTTCTTGACAGCATGAAAATCCCTTACAAAATGTTCGGTTTCGACAGTAGTATGATTGGTGTATTGAATTACACTCTGGAACTGGATGCATGGATTACAGCCAATAAAAAATAATAAGTGCTGATCTAGAACAAAAGGTCAAAGGTAGTTTCGCGATTTTATAAGAAATCTTTTTGAAGCACAACCACACAACTTATAACCTGGGGTAAATGTCAGCGGCCAGGGCAAAACATTTTTTTTGCAAGTCCTTTGTGTCTTTGTGCCCTTGTGGCTATCCATTTTGGGCC
>JAKSBO010000361.1 GCA_022361095.1 Desulfobacterales bacterium
CGGGAATCGGTTGTGTGTTCCCTGGCCGTCGTATCTTTATTCCCGATATTTGCTTTAAAATTGCGTGCAAGGTCATATTCCATGGCATACCAGATGGGCGCGGCAATCTCATCTTCCATGATTTTGGGTATATTCGGCCCCTTGGGCAGCGTCGGTTTTTTTGCATCCACAGTTTCCATGTTGGCGGAAAACGCTGTGCAAAGCACCTCGGCCATGGAATTATAGGTCTCCTCAGCAACAGGGTAATCTGTTGAATCTGCAGTGCCGTCACCATGAAACGCTTTATGGTCCCCTTCCTTGGGGTATCTTAAAGGAATGCCCTGTTCCAGCGCACACAGCAGGTCATGGTAAACCCTGCACTTGTGCCCTGTTGATTTATCGCCGGCGCCCATAAGGGTCCATCCCTGGGCTTTGAGCCGGCTGACCTCCTTGAAAGAATAAACCGTCTGCCACTGGGTTTTTGTGCCATCCCCGTCTGCCACCTCTTTGCTCAGGGTAAATTCAGTGGGCTGTGTCAGATCAAAGGCCCGGGGATACTGATGGCCGGATGCAAAGGCGTCCTGAAGGAAGTGGAGTCCGAACGCCTCGTACTGCATGGCGTCTTTAAGCAGGCCATTGCCTTTGGATATGTAGTGGCCACGCTTCTTGGAACCGGTTGCAGCCAGGCGGAAGGCGTCGTTTGCTTCCCGGGCTGATTTCTTTGCTTTCTCATGGTTCTTTTCCCACTCTTTGGCCGCCAGGGGGAAAAAATGATTGAAATTGGTCCAGGCAAGGACCAGATATCTGGGATCAAATCCCCCCAGGGCATAATCCGTCAGCTTGGCATCACCATCCGGGGAGGCCGCTAAATCCTCTTTCGACTTACGGTGGTCACCACTCAATTCCGAGGCCGTTCCCAAGAGCATCTCTTTTTCGTATTCTGCCAGGGGGTAGACATCTTTATAGGGGATGTACATGCTTTGTGTTGTCTTCAGGTCATGTCCCTTGCGAATCTTTACCTCATCTTTGTCTATTTTTTTGCGCTCGGATGACATGCGTAATGCACTGGCTTCCAGCACACCGGTCTTCATCTCACTATCCTTTGAGCCTGTCAGGTCGAACAGGGCCTGCATATACGCACCGGACTTTTTGGCCGCCATGCCGCCGGCAATGTTGCCAAAGGCCCTGTGCTCGCTCCCGTTCCACCGCCGGATGAATCCGTTGTCCGGCTGGAGCGTATGGGCCAGTTCATGGGCCATGAGCCGCTTGCCGCCGGTGGTGTTGAATGAATATTCTCCATGCTTAAGATAGATGTCCGAACCATGGGTGAATGCCCGGGCATTGATGGCCGATGCGGCATGGGAGGCGGCACTCCCTTCATGGATTCGGATATTGCTGAAATTTTGATTGAAACGCTGCTCAAAATAGTCTTGTTCCGTGGTATTTAACCGTCGCGGATTACTGCTGTTTACTAATGAACCTGGCGGTGTCGCCGGCGTTTGGGGGCCTGCCGTTCTTTTTGGGGCAATGGCGCTGCGGTTTTCCTGCAAAGGGATTGTCGTGCCGGTATCATTGACCACGGCATCAGCCACGCGGTCGGCTTCCATTTCTGACGGGTCCGAAGGCGAACCAATTTTCAACTGTGCCGCAATGGTGCCGCGCCCCAGCAACTGCCGCATCATCTCAATCCCTTGGGGGGCCGGTTTACTTTCCGGTGCTTTGGGCGAAGCTGTTTTTGCACTGCTTTGGGAATACTTTTTTTCGGCAACTCTCTTCATGGCATGGCCTCCATCCGGTTACAGATAAAAATATTGGCCTTACTGGTTGATCAGCGTGACTGTGGCGCCTGCGGCCTCCAGCGCTGCCTTGAATCTTCGGGCTTCAATGGCGTCGGCACCTTCCAGGAGAAGGGGGTCACTTGATTCAATCTTTTCCACGGCCTCAGCCAGGGCAACCCCCGTCAGATCCCGGTACGCTTTTATAATGGCTATTTTTGAAGATCCCACCGCCGTCAGCCGGATATCATACCGCGGCCCGGTTGTTGTATCGTCCGTATCGGCGCCGGCTGGGGATTCGGCCTGAAACAACGGGCTCACCTGCCTGAATGGAGATGTGTAGACCTGTTCACGGCCTGTGGTGACCACCCCAGCCTCTTTGCCGACAATCATCAGACTGCCCACGCAGACCTGACCGTCATTGGGCCGGGTTGTTGTTGAAAAGCATGAATAATCGGCCCACTCTTTTTCATGGGCCGACCGGATCACCCGGACCGCTCCCGCTTTGAAAACACGGGCTGTGCGCAGGGCATTGCCAATCACTTGAAATGCTTCCCTGGTGCCGGCCCGGGTGTATTTATCCGTTGCCGTCCGGGGGATGCGTTTATGTTCAAGGCGGCCCTCCAGAAGCTGCATGCGCCGGGAGATGTCAAAGATCAGTTCATCGGAGGCATTGTCATCCCTGAAGTATGCGCACAGGGTTTTGAGTTTACCGTCTTCGGGATAGAGATAAACCGGTGCTTCAATGGTCCCGCCGGTATCCATTTTCACAAAATCCTTGGGATCAAAATCATCGGCCTTGGTCAGCAGCGTTGATAAATTCAAATTGGTATAGGCCTGGAGGATTTCCAGCAGTAAAATCGGGTTATCGGTAAAGGTGACCACCGAGTCCATTTCGCGGCTGATCGTGGTGCCCCGAACATTA
>JAKSBO010000217.1 GCA_022361095.1 Desulfobacterales bacterium
AAAACCGGACCGTCACGTCATAACATAACTGTGCCACTTGAAAGCTCTTTAGATTACGATATCCACCATGTTTTGGAATCAGGTCGGACACAGGTTCTGTTCTCCTAATTAAATCGGCATTGGTTTTGCTAATTTTGCTAAAAGATCAATGCTACCGAAGATTAGACTTACAATTGTCAAAAAATCAATAAAATATTCCAGTTCGGATAAGTTCTCTGATTGTTTTCATTTCATGGCAAGTAATATATAAAGGGGTCCTGAATAAATGAGGGGGAATACACAATGACCGAGCTTGTGCTTGACAATCTACTGAAAAATTACACGGATCTGATCCAACGGGTGGACCGGCACATCCAAAGGCTTGCTAAGGTTCACAAAGACCGGCTTGCTTGCAAAAAAGGGTGTGATGAATGTTGCAGGCATCTGTCGTTGTTTCCGGTTGAGGCATTTGCCCTGTCCCGGGCCTTTTGCCGCCTGGACGCCCCATGCCGGGAAAAGGTGCTGGGGCAGGCAGAACTCAACGACCGTGCATGCCCCCTGCTCGTGGATCATGTTTGTATGGTCTATGAGGCCCGTCCCATTATCTGCAGGACCCACGGATATCCCCTGTACATGGAGAAAGCGGGCAGGGGGGTGGTGGATTTCTGCCCTAAAAATTTCACGGGCGTAAAAACGCTGGATCATTCCGATATGCTGGACCTTGACCGGATGAACACCCTGCTGACCGCTGTGAACAGCCATTTTATCAGTTGCTTTGAAGAGGGGCTGCCTGACCGGATCCCCGTGGACCAGGCCCTGGAACTATGCCGGTCGCTTTAGGATTCGGGCACCTTAACAAGCTGACTGGCCGGCACCAGCCGGACTTTTCCCTTCAGTTTAGGCAGTTCGCGTTTCAGCGCATCCAGGGTGGCTTGATGGGGGTGGCCGATACCGATGGCGCTGCCGTGGTCGTTGGCCTGTTTGATCAATTTTTGGATCTGGCCTGAAATGTACTCGACATTCTGAAAGTTATCCAGAAACACATCCCTGTGGGAAAATTTCAACTGAAACATGCGGGCGGACTCCTCGCCCTTGGATTCGACAGATGTTCTGGAATCAATAAAAAACAGATTCTTTTGCTTGAGCACCGTGAAAATCTGATTCATTTTATCTGAATCCGCCGTAAGTCTGGACCCCATGTGGTTGTTTACCCCCACTGTACCGGGAACGGCATGGATATC
>JAKSBO010000982.1 GCA_022361095.1 Desulfobacterales bacterium
AGGTCGTGGACCAGGCCCACGAAAACGGCTTGGCCGTGCTGCTCTACACCATTAATGCCAAGGACGACCTGCTCAAGGCCGCGGAGATGGGTGTGGACGGGATCTTTACGGATTTTTATTCGGAATCCCGGGAAGTGTTGAAGGATTATCTCACCGAGAGCAAATAAAATGGAGCCTGCCCGGGCTTCAGCTTGGTTGAGTCTGTTCTCGAAAAATTCGTTGTCCAAACGGTTTATATTGTGGGCAAAAAACATGTAAAAAAGCCCTGGAGAAAATCCTTTGAACCTGTCAAGCAGAGTTTGATTTTTTCCAGGGCTTTACTGAATAAAGAGTAGACTTAGGTGAGGCGAGTTTCTACCCTTTATGATGGGTGATGGACATTTTTTCCAGGGCCCCCTTGGCCAAATCCCCCATATAGGGGGCCGAAAAATAAAATCCCAGTATCAGCATCATGGCGCCGTTCATGCTTTCCGCATATCCGCCGATGACCTTTGCCGATGATTCAAGGGGCTCGGGATTACCAACCCAGACGGCCGTTACAGACAGGGCCATCATAGACAGGTACTGGGCCACCCACACCCCGGTCACCACCAAGGCAATGAGCCGACGGGCCAGATTCTGACCCTGGGTGGCATTCATCCAGGAGATGACCATCCGGCGGGCTTCGCTCACAGCCTGCCGCCGATCATCGGCCTGTTCTTCATCCGTATACACCAGCTTGTCAATGGCAGAGGACGCATTGTCCACGATCCGGGTAACGGCCCTGTCCGTCCCCAGGAGCTTGCCGATAATTTCTCCCACCATCACGCCCCTCCGATCTTTTCTATCTTTGTGATAAAACGGCGTGTTACCTCAAAAAAGGCTGCCGAGAAAATTCCCATGTGATAATAAAAATCGTTCTTGCAGGTCGTCTGCTGCGCTTCCGACCCATAAGGGTTCAACAGGCAACCACCTCTACACAACTGCTGGACAAGGCATTGGGCACAGGTTTCCCTCCGGGCCCAGGCAAACTGATCCGGCTTGGCTTTTCCCGGTTTTCCGATCTCACCCAATTGATTCCATTGAGAGGTGGCACTGTGGCAAATCAGGGTGTTGCCCTGGAGATCAATGGCAATGACATCCTCCCGGAGTTGGCCGCATTTCTGGGAAATCCGGTCACTCGATTTTTGCTGTTTCATGCTCAGGACAAAATCATGGACACTCTGCTCCAGGCATGTATTGGCCAGCTTCCCCTCCACATAGCCGCGTAGAATGTCATGGGACAATGCTTTACCCGACTCCCGGTCAAACAATAACTGCCGTTTTCCCACCGTGGCAGTATTGAGGTCGGCCACCCCTTCAAAGGAGACATGCCCGGCCTCGCCCACCTGTTTGCGGATATGGGCCACAATTTCCGTGGGTCGGTTGTTCAACGGCGTCAACACCCCGTTGACGGCTATGCTGGAGCGGGTTTCTTTATTTTCAACCCAGTCCCGGATCAGGGCCAGCCGTTCCGGGGATTTGAAGGGATCCCCGGATCGCAGATACTGCCCCGGACCGTCATGGGAAATCACATAATAGACACCATACCGATCAAAGAACGAACGATGTTTTTCGTTCAGCAGGGATCCGTTGGATGTCATACCCATGGATGCCTCCGGGTACAATCCACGGAGTCTGGGAATGAGATAACTCAGCTGATCCCAGTACAGGAGGGGCTCTCCCCCGGCAAAATAGATATTTTCGATTTCAGGGTAGGTGTCATGAATCCGGTCTACCAAATCCCTGCTCACCGCCTCGGTACCGCCGGGGTTAATCTGGTCAGCCTGTTTGCAGTACTCACAATCATAGTTGCACCGTAACCCCAGCTGGATTCTTAGCATGGACAATCCTTTTTTCCGGCTGCGCCGTTGGGGGGCTTCCTTCTCAACTACAGGAATCCCGTTCTCATCTGTGAGCAGGCTGAGTCCGGGATTAAAAACATAGAGCGTATCATCGGTTTGTATTTTGAATTGAGTCATTAATGGGCAATCTCCCGATATAAAAAATCATATAGTTTTCTGGCCAGCAGGCAATCCGTTGCATGGGTCTGACTCAGGTGGCAGCCCCCCTGGCAGTAAGGAAGGACTTCACAGGCCCGGCATTCCTGAGAATTCACATGGCGCTGGGTACT
The DNA here is from genome assembly GCA_022361095.1 of Desulfobacterales bacterium. Classification (GTDB taxonomy): domain Bacteria; phylum Desulfobacterota; class Desulfobacteria; order Desulfobacterales; family Desulfobacteraceae; genus Desulfobacter. Next base: position 2,153 of record JAKSBO010000982.1, read on the forward strand.
TGGAATCAGGCCATGACCGGGGATGTATTCGGACGATTCCGGGACGTCATTGATATTATCGGCATAGTGACAGGGCAGAACGCGTCCGGTGACATCCACGCTGACATGGCCGGGGTTCATACATCTGGCATCCCCGGGAATGTACTGGGACGCCCGGTTGTCCCACTGGCCTCTCAATGTTGTAATCACCCCCTCCCCCAGGCCCACGCCGTGGAGCAGCCTTAAATGGCGGATATGATAATCAATATCCTGGGGTGAGAGGTAATAACCGGACGGACAGGTTGCCGTGGCATTCACATAGATGGGCAACACGTGGATGGGACGGTGGAATTGCCGCTCAAATTCCAGCTTCAGGTTAATGGCATCCCATAAATAGAGGGACCGACCGGTGATCAAATAATTGATGCTTCGGTACTTCAAAGTGGCAAGAAACGGCAGGCATGACGGATCCATTTCCTCGTGGAAGCTCAGACAGGTAAAGATGTTCTTCTCGTTCAGGTAGGCTGCAACTTCCTTGTTCAAAAGACTGCCGTTGGTCACCATGGCCATGCTGACATGGATATTCCGTTGCTCAAACCCGGCAATGA
>JAKSBO010000164.1 GCA_022361095.1 Desulfobacterales bacterium
AAAACAAAAAGGTTCCAACTTCCAGGAACAGATAACCCGGGAAGTTGGAAATTTAAACATGAATGAGACTATATATCCAGTACTGCGGGATTCATTCCCATCAGGGAAAATCCTCCGTCAATACCTGCTTGATTATGTCTATGATTTTCAGGCACTCATCATCTAATGCCCGGACCTGAGAAGTAAGATCGGTGCTTGTCGCGTTCCCGGCATCTCCCATTGATTCGAGGTGCTCTGCCAGAGCGCTGGCATTGAGGGCGGCTAAATATTTCAGCATTCCGTTCAAACGATGCGCATTTTCTTTTAATTCATCATACTCATTTTGTTCAATGCAAGCGGTCATCTTGGAAATAAGCGTTGGATAGCTGGCTTCGAAGGTCTGCAGGCATTTATCTAAAAGAGGTTTTTTGCCTGCCATGATCCGTTTTAGTTTCTGCACATCCACGGTGTTTTCCGAATCCCGAATCTTTTCAGGCTTTGTCTCAGAACGCCCCTGCCGGATAACGTTTTGAACCGCTTTGGCCAACGCATCGGGATTAGGGGGCTTTTCCAAAAAGTCATCCATACCGCTATTTAAAAAACGGGTCTTGGCCTCCTGTGACGTATGGGCCGTCAGGGCGATGATCGGTGTTCGTGACAGTCCCTTATCCTTTTCAATGGCTCTGATGGCAAGCGTGGCATCAATGCCGTTCATTTCCGGCATCTCCCCATCCATTAAAATAAGATCAAAACGATGCGCGTTAAACATGTTTACCGCCTCTTTACCGTTTTTCACAATTTCAACGTGCCCTATATTCAACATCTTGATCAGACCTGTGACAACCATCTGATTCATTTTATCATCTTCGGCCAATAAAATATTATACCCGCCGGAAAACTCTTTTTTATCATTCATATTTCCACCTGATGATTTAATTCATATCAATATCCGATGCCGTTAACTGCGCTAAATAATCTTCCAGATCGTCCTTCAGCAAGGAAAACTGCTCACCGATTTCCGGCAAAAGCTGCTCAAGGATATCCAAATCCCCGGCGTTTCCCGCCTGTTCCATTTCCAGAGCGGTTTTTTGAAAAGCCTCTGCCGCCACATAACCGGATGCCCCTTTTATCTTATGGGCTTGGGCACCGCTTTGTTTCGCCCGGCCCTGTTTGATCAATTCCGTCAAAATGTCAAGTTGCCCCGGCGTATCATCAAGGAAAACACTGATGGCCGATGCGGCGAGCTGTTTGTCTTCCATGAGATTGGTCATCAACATCTCCGGATTAAATGTATCCGGCTGTTTCTCATGTGTTTCCTGATCCGTTTTTTTCTCATCCACGGTGGACCGTTCCGGGCTGCGGGGCTGGGTGCGATTGAGCCACTTTTCAATTTT
>JAKSBO010000453.1 GCA_022361095.1 Desulfobacterales bacterium
AAAAAACTAAATCAGATAAGAATGAAAAGGGATGATGTTTTTATCCCTGATCAATTTACGAACCTTGATAATGTCTGGTCGCATTATTATACAACAGGTCCCGAAATATGGAAGCAGATGAACGGCGAAATAGATGTTTTTGTTTCAGGGCTTGGAAGTGGTGGAACAATTATGGGAACAGGCAGATACCTTAAGGAAAAGAATCCGGATATAAAAATTATTGCGGTTGAGCCAAAAAACGCTTCGGCGCTGCTTGGACATGAACCCGGTCTTCATAAGATAGAAGGGATTGGAGACGGTTTTGTTCCCTCCATAGTGGATATCGGTATTATAGATGATGTTTTGGAAGTCAGTGATGAAAATGCGGTAAATGCATCAAGAACCCTTGCAGGAAACTTTGGATTTTTGGTTGGCATCTCATCAGGTGCGAATATATTTGCAGCCAATGAGATATTTAATATATATGGTGAATCAAAAAAAATTGTAACACTACTTCCTGACAGGGGAGAGCGTTATTTCAGTACTTCTTTATTTTCAGATGAAAGCCGTATTTTTAGACTCGCAGTTTAAACATAACAGGTTTCCTAACGGTTTCCCCCCTTTCTATCATCCCTTTCAACGATTGACTGCTTTCATTTTGTTACCGACTCAAATTTATTATGAAATTTTTATCATTTTTCATAAAGCAAGGATAAAAATGAATACTTTATTAAAATTACAAACCTATATGGGCAGCAGAAAGGCACTGCTGCCCGGTGCATTGGTCCTGTCGGCAATAAGTTCTCTAATGGGCATGCTGCCGTTTATTTTTATCTGGTTGATTGCCCGGGAATTGTTCAAATCCCAGGCGGACGCATCGCCGGAACTGATCAATACCTATGCCTGGTATGCCATGGGAACGGCCGTCGGTGGTGTTTGCCTTTATTTTTTGGCCCTTATGTTGTCACATCTTGCCGCGTTTCGGGTTGAAACCAACATACGCAGGCAGGCCATGCAAAAAATAGTGCAGCTGCCCCTTGGATTTTTCGATAGCAACACAAGTGGGCGTATCCGGAAAATTATCGATGACAATGCCAGTATTACCCACACGTTTTTGGCCCACCAAATGCCGGACCTGGCGGGCAGTATCATGATGCCCATTGCATCATTGCTATTGCTCTTTGTTTTTGACTTTTGGTTCGGCCTGGCTTGTCTGTTTCCCATCATGGCAGCCCTGGTACTCATGGGTTCAACCATGGGAAAACGGGGGCGTCATTTTATGAAGAAATACATGGATGCCCTGGAGGAGATGAATACGGAAGCGGTTGAATATGTACGCGGCATACCCGTTGTCAAGGTGTTTCAGCAAACGGTTTTTTCGTTTAAGAACCTCTACAACAGCATTTCCCAATATAAAGACATGGTGTCTAAGTTCACCAAGATGTGGGAAAAACCCGTGTCTGCATATATCGTAATTATTAATGGGTTTGTATACGTCCTTGTACCCGTGGCGATTCTATTGATGGGGCATTCGTCCAACTTTGCCGGCGTACTGCTCAATCTGATCTTTTTCATTTTGATCACCCCGATATTTGCCCAAAGCATCATGAAAAATATGCACCTGGACCAGGCCGCCGGTCAAGCCGCGGAAGCCGTGAACCGCATAGAGATTTTAACCCATGTCGACCCTTTGCCTGTGGCGTCAGACCCCGTGTCCGTTAGGGGCCATGAAATATCGTTTATAGGGGCCTGTTTCACCTACCCGGGCAGCCGGGAAAAGGCAATTGACAACATCAGCTTCACCATCCCCGAAGGCAGGACATATGCGTTGGTGGGCGCCTCGGGAAGCGGCAAAACTACCATTGCGCGTCTTGTCCCACGTTTTTGGGATGCCGATATAGGGACGGTTACCATCGGTGGAAGTGACGTCAAAGACATTGCCCCCAAAGAACTGATGCAGCACGTTTCTTTTGTTTTTCAAAACACCCGGCTGTTTAAAGCCACGTTATTGGAAAATATCTGCTACGGGAATCCCCATGCAACGGATGAAGCCGTTGAACGTGCAGTTGATCTGGCGCAATGCCGGGAGATTATCGAAAAACTGCCCCATGGATTGCGCACTAAAATAGGCATTGAAGGCACCTACCTTTCAGGCGGGGAACAACAACGGATAGCCCTGGTAAGAGCCATTTTAAAGGATGCACCCATTGTTGTCCTGGATGAAGCGACAGCCTTTAGTGATCCCGAAAACGAACATTTGATACAAAAGGCTTTGGAAAAACTCACCAAAGGCAAAACCGTCCTGACCATTGCCCACCGGTTGACCAGTGTTGTGGATGTGGATTCTATTCTGGTTATGGACGCAGGGAAAATTGCAGAACAGGGGAATCACCGTGAATTGATCCATCGGCAGGGGACATACGCCAGGATGTGGCATGAGTATCAGCAATCAATTCAATGGACAATTGGAAAGGACGTACAATATGCTTGATATATTACAGAAACGTTTGGCTCTGTCTCCCGAGGGCGCCAAAGCGTTCCTAAAGGGAACCTTTTTTACGATCCTGCTCAACATCGCCCTCATGCTGCCGGCGGTATTTGTTTTTCTGTTTCTTGATGATTACCTGCGCAAATGGATTAATCCATTGGAAACCATCGGGACGGGGATTGGGTATTACATTACTTTAGGCCTGCTCTTTATGTCGGTAACCTGGGTCATTGCCCGGATTCAGTACCGAAGCACTTTTACGACCATATACGAAGAAAGTGCCAACCGCCGTATTCAGCTTGCCGAAAAGCTGCGTAAATTGCCGCTGGCTTTTTTCGGAGAGAAAGACCTTTCCGATCTCACCGCGACCATTATGTCCGATAACACGGATCTGGAACACACCTTTTCCCATGCCGTCCCCCAGTTGTTTGCCTCTATGATCAGCATTCTTTTGATTGCCTCTGGTCTGTTTTTCTTCAATTGGCAATTATCCCTGGCCTTGTTTTGGGTGGTGCCGGCCGCTGCATTGATGATTCTTTTATCGAAAAAGTCCCAGCGAAAAGGCCATAAAGTGATTTACCACACAAAACGCGGTGTCAGCGAATACATTCAGGAGGGCCTGGAGACGATCCAGGAAATAAAATCCTATAACCATGAAAAGGAATACCTGGAGGAGTTGAACCAAAAACTGGATGACTACGAGAAGAGCCTGATCCGCGGAGAATTAATGGCCGGTGTCATGGTAAACGGAGCCCAGGGCCTGCTGAAACTGGGGTTGGCAAGTGTCATCATCATCGGGGCCCGTTTATTGTCAGCCGGCAGCGTTGATCTGTTTACCTATCTTATCTTCCTGATTGTCGGATCACGCATTTACGATCCCATCAACGATGTGTTCAATAACCTGGCGGCCTTGTTCTATTTGGATATCCGTATCAACCGCATGAACGAATTGCAAGCACTGCCAATTCAAACGGGAAAAACAGAATTTAAACCCGATCATTTTGATGTTGTTTTCGATAAGGTGAGTTTTGGTTACGAGAATGGTAAACAGGTCATGAAGAATGTCTCTTTTAAAGCCAGGCAAGGCCAGATTACCGCACTGGTCGGGCCTTCGGGGGGCGGCAAAAGTACATCGGCAAAACTGGCCGCGCGTTTCTGGGATGTTGACTCGGGAAAAATTTTGCTGGGCAACCGGGATATAAGGGAAATAGACCCTGAAACCCTGCTGCAAAATTACTCTGTGGTATTCCAGGATGTGGTTCTGTTTAATACCACCATCATGGACAATATCCGCATTGGAAAACGCAATGCCACAGATGAAGAGGTTTTGCATGTCGCGAAACTGGCCCAATGTGATGAGTTCGTGCGCAAAATGCCCAACGGATATCAGACCGTGATCGGAGAAAACGGCCAGACGATTTCCGGTGGTGAAAGACAGCGGATTTCCATTGCCCGGGCCCTGCTCAAGGATGCGCCCAT
>JAKSBO010000627.1 GCA_022361095.1 Desulfobacterales bacterium
CTCATTGAAAAAGAAAAAAAGCTGGGCGGGCAAGCCAATACACTGACGCGTACCTGGAAAAACGAAGATGTCCAGGCCGCCTTAAAGACGTTGATCCGGGATGTTGAAAATCACGAACGTATCCAGGTCATGGCCGATACAACCCTAACCCGGGTATCCGGCTTTGTGGGCAGCTTTACCGGAGAACTGACCACCGGCGATCAGACCTGTGACATTGAGTTCGGTGCCTGTATCATTGCCACAGGCGCCCATGAAACCCGTCCCAGCCAATATCTTTATAATGAAGACCCCAGGGTGATGACACTGATGGATTTCAGCGCCAGAGCCCGAAAAGATCCCGGATACCCCGGCAATCTGGAATCGGTAGTTTTCATCCAGTGTGTGGGATCAAGGGACGAAAATCATCCATACTGCTCAAGGGTGTGCTGCACCCACGCCATCCAAAAAGCGGTGCGCTTGAAAAAGAAAAAACCGGAAATGGATATTTTTATTCTTTACCGGGACATTCGCACTTATGCAGACAAGGAGGATCTCTATCGGGAAGCCCGGAATCTGGGCATCATTTTTATCCGGTACAACCGGGACAACAAACCGGTTGTTTCCAATAAAGATGGCGAACTTACGGTAAATGCATTTGACCTGGTATTACAGATGCCGGTGAGTATTTATGCCGATGCCGTTTTCCTTGCAACGGCCATTGAGCCCAACACCACAGCCCCATTTGTGGACCTGTTCAAATGCTCATCCAATGCCGATGGTTTTCTCATGGAAGCCCATCCCAAGCTTCGGCCTGTGGATTCAACTGTGGACGGGGTATTTCTTGCAGGCATGTGCCACTACCCCAAACCCATAGACGAAGCCATTGCCCAGGGCCGGGCTGCCGCCTCACGCGCATCGGTAATCCTGTCCCAGAAAACCCTGAAACTGGATGCCGTCAAATCCAGTGTCACACACAATTGTGACGGCTGTGCCCTTTGTGTGGATATTTGCCCGTTCAATGCCATATCCCTTGTCTCATTTACATCCGGGAACGGACACCGGCACCGGCGCATTGAGGTTCAAGAAGCCCTGTGTAAAGGGTGCGGACTTTGCGCCGCCACCTGCCCCAAGGAAGGCGTCCAGGTAAACGGATTTACCAACGGTCAATTGCGCGCCCAGGTTGACGCTATTTTAAACACATAATCAATGGAGATTTTACATAAGATGAAAGATACATTTGAACCCACGATCATTGGATTTCTGTGCAACTGGTGCTCCTATGCGGGCGGTGATCTTGCCGGCGTATCCAGACTGGCATATCCACCCAACATGAAGGCTATCCGGGTCATGTGCACGGGAATGGTTCATCCCGAGCTTGTGCTGTCTGCCCTTAAAAAAGGGGCTGACGGTGTCATGGTCATGGGGTGACACCCCGGCGAATGTCATTACCTGGATGGTAATCAAAAAGCATTGTCCCGTATTACTGTAATTAAACTGCTGCTTGAAGACGCCGGCATTGATCCTGACCGGGTCACCATTGAATGGGTCTCCGGTGCAGAAGGCCCAAGGTTTGCCCAAAAAGTTACAGAGTTCACTGATAAAATAAGGACCCTTGGCCCCAATATGTGTGCCGCCCATAAAAAGGAGGAGGTTCCATGCCCGTAAAAGTTGCCAATGAATGGCTCAACTCCTGTTCAGGGTGTGAAATTGCCATATTGAATCTGGGTGAAGCCCTTTTGGATCTTTTGCCCCAGATTGAATTTGTTCATATTCCGGTGCTCATGGACCATAAGCATTATGGGCAGTTTGGAGATAAAAAGAATATTGATATCCCTAAAGCCACAGTGGGCTTGCTGTCCGGGGGGATCCGCAATGAAGAGCACCTTGAGGTCGCCCATGAAATGCGAAAAAAATGCGACATTCTCATTGCCCTTGGCACCTGTGCAACCCACGGCGGTATCCCTGCGCTGATCAATTCATTCACCAACGATGAGCTCTTAGGTGATTATTATTCCACTGACAGCACCGAATCAGAGGCGAAAATCCCCGATCAAGGACTTTCCCCGCTGCTGGACCGATGTTTTGCCCTGGATGAAAAAATAGATGTGGATATATATCTGCCTGGATGCCCGCCCCATCCGGACCAGATCGGCACAGCCATATTGGCCTTATTAAATGGAGAAACCCCGGATCTCCCCTTCAAAAGCGTGTGTGATACCTGCCCTGCAATTCGGAAAGGCAAAGGCGATATCACAACCATAAAACGTTTTACACAAAACCCGGAATACGATCCGGACAAAGGTTTAGATCACATGCGCTGCCTTCTGGAACAGGGATATTTGTGCGCAGGCCCTGTCACCCGAGCCGGCTGTGCGGGCAATGACGAAGACGCGCCCAGGTGCATCAGTGCCAGGGTACCGTGCAGGGGCTGTTACGGACCTGTTCGCCAGGACGGGAACCAGCTTTTAGATATGCTGAATGCCTTGGCATCCAACGGCATCGACATATCAACCATCCCGGACAGAAACAGCTTGCTGCGATTTTCAGGCGCGCATAATAGGCTGGTTCCCGCTATCAAAGGAGACAAATAAAAATGGGAAAAACCATTCACATCGCCCCCCTGTCACGCATAGAGGGGCATGCAAACATTGATATAAAACTTGATGACAACGGCAACGTGGCGTCGGCCACCACCCATTTTAACTCTATCAGGGGGTTTGAAAAATACGTCCAGAGGAAACCGGCCGAAGAGGTAACTCGCATTGTTACACGCATCTGCGGCATCTGTCCCTGGCATCACCATCTCTCATCGACCAAGGCCGTAGATGCCTGCTTCGGGGCAGACGTTGCCCCGGCCGGTCACATACTGCGCGAATGCATGCAGAACATGGCCCATATCAACGACAAAATCCTGCACTTTTATTTTTTGGCAGCACCTGATTTTGTCATGGGCCCGGATGCTGATTACAAGGTCAGGAATGTTATCGGTATTGCCCAGGCGGCACCCGATTTGGCCAAGCAGGTCGTTAAAATGAGACAGCTGGGACAAATGATGATGGAAAAATTCGCAGGCAAGGTTATCCACCCAATCGCGGCGGTTCCCGGCGGTTTTTCAAAACCCATGTCGGATAACCAACGCAAGGCGTTGATCGAGGACACGAAGACCCTGCTGGACTTTGCAACCTTCTCAATGGCCCACGCCAAGGAGAATATCTTCCCGGCTTACCAGGATGAAATAACCACCCTTGGCTCCATCACCACAGGCTTTATAGGCACTGTGGACGACCACGGGGCCTTGAATTTCTATGACGGTAAAATTCGACTCATGAAACCGGACGGCTCGTTCCGGGATTTTAATGATACAGATTACCTTGATTATATCTCTGAATACGTGGAACCCACATCCTATGGCAAATTCCCCTATGCAAAATCCTGGGGCCAGGGATTTTCCATGGACATTGAGAATCCCAAAGGTGTTTACCGGGCCAATTGCCTGGCAAGACTGAATGCCTGCGATCATATTTCAACGCCACTTGCCCAGGCTGAGCTGGAATTATTCAGGAAA
>JAKSBO010000435.1 GCA_022361095.1 Desulfobacterales bacterium
ATTGTTTGATTGTAAAAAAACTCCAGAACAAAGGTGTTTCTATTTTACTAATATTGAATATAAACTTGCATCTATGTAAATATCTTCTAAATAGAAGGAGTTTTTGAAAAAATGAAGAATGAATATTAGGGACATAAAAATTTATTAGGGGGATATGTTATGAAAAAGAGATTTTTAACATTGCTACTAGGTGCCTTATTAATATCAATTGGGCTTATAGGGTGCTCATCAACAGACAAAGCTAGTAAAGATAAAGCTAATGAATTCAGTGGGATGAGGCAGAATTATAAAACTAAATTGATAACTGAAGGGCCGTCTCCGATGAAAAACAGAGAATTAACCCTTAAAGATAATGCCTCTGAAATAACATATAAGTCAGGAGATTTGTCATTAAAGGCATGGGTTTCTAAGGATCATGAAGCAGATAAAAAACATCCAGCTGTAGTTTACCTGCATGGCGGCTTTGGATTTACTGAAAAGAATTGGGAAGAAGCCCAAACATATATTGATGCAGGGTTTATTTTAATGACTCCGATGCTACGGGGCGAGAATGGAAATCCAGGAAATTATGAACTACTATATGGAGAAGTAAATGATTTAATTGCTGCTGCTGAATACTTGTCGGAGCAATCATATGTAGATTCAGATCATATATTCCTTGCAGGGCATAGTTTGGGTGGAGGAAGTGCAGTTCTTGCCTCAATGCTTCCGTCTAAATATAATACCGTGGCAACATTTGGAGCAGCACCATTAAATTTAAAGGCTGAATTAGATGCTAATGAAAAATTGAAGGGCATAATTCCCTTTGATATTAATGAACCAAAGGAGTTTGAGCTAAGAATGCCTGTAAAATATCCGCAATATGTTAATAAGCCCTTACATATGTTTGTTGAAACTGAAAGTCACTTACCCGAAATACAAAAAGAGACCGAAGAATTCATAGATAAGGTGAAGGAAAATGGAGTAGAGGCGGAATACTATTCAATTGAAGGAGACCATTTCA
>JAKSBO010000676.1 GCA_022361095.1 Desulfobacterales bacterium
ACCGGTTAAAAAAGTATAGGTTCCGTGAGTACCAGAAGACAATGGCAGGTAAGATCAAACATCACACAGAGACCTCTGAGATTGCACAGAATCCTTTGTGCAAGGGGATACTACCTATACTTTTCATAGAGAAGCACCATCATGGATACAAAAAAAGAAACCGGACCGTAGGTGGCTTAACCGGTCCGGCTCTTCTTCTGCTAAAAAGGAAACGAAAGGATGAAGAAATTATTATGGGAGCCTTCATCTATTCTATCTTTTATCAGAGTAACTTAACCTCAACATGACACCAGGATTACCAGATGGTAATGATTTCTCCCTGGTGGGGGGGGCTTATATCATGCCCCCATGGGGGTCTTGTGTAGAGGATTGTTCTAAATACATAATGTTGGACAGGGAAATTTATCAGAAATCTGCATAAAACCCTAACGGCTGTTTTCTCAATATATTTTTTGAGAATTTTCATGGGAAGGGTGTTTGCTGTGAAATTGTTTTTACATTTTTACTACTTTTTTTTCTCAAGTAATTCAAATTTAAGAAAGTCTTTTCATAACTTGGGTTGTTAAACCAAGGCCTTGTCCATCTGAATTTTTTGTGAAAAATTATACTGTAGTTGAGATTTGGTCTGGTATCCTTTTATATTAAGGCTTATAGCCAGTTCTCATGATATTATCGAATTAATTGTGGAATAGTTATTGCATTTTCATCAGGGGAGATTTTTGTTTATACAGAGAATGGTTGTTAATTCAAAGAACTGAACTGATAATTCAAATGGGAGATATGGCTATGAATCCAAAGAAAATGGGTTGTTCTCTAATCACCTTCCTTATCATTTTATTCACTGGAAATGCTATGGCAGCAACAACATTAACCGTTGATACTGGATGGACTGGTTTTACTTATGACATTTCCATTTATGGCTCAAATGGTTCAATTGCCCCTGATGGACCACTTTCATGGACATCATCGACTCCGGTAATATTGAGAGTGACCGACTTCTTGCAAACAGGAGAATGGTATAAGATTTATGAAGGCAATGATGTTTCAGGAGGAGTATTAGGAACAACACCAGATGTTGCTTTCAATTCTTCCGGTAGTATTGGTTCAAACTATCAGGCTGCTTTTGACAATCCAGCATGGTCAAGTGGTGAATTTATGTTTGGGGCTGGTTCACATACAATCACAATCGAACAACAAGATAACCTTCCTGGATATACAGTTTGGAATGTTGCTGTGAGAATAGATTCTAATCCTATCCCTGTACCATCAGCAATAACCCTTCTAAGCTTTGGCCTGATCGGCCTTGCCGGTATCTCCAGAAAAAAGCTCCACTGATTAGCTGAAAAAAATCGTAAATATTTAACAAGTGGCAGGGCTGTTCATTCGGTCCTGCCTTTTCTTTTTCAAAACTACGATCAGAAGACGATTCTCCTCGCATACTTTTCCAATTGGAAGGGACAAATACTGCACTTTTTATTCTGAGGCATCATTCCCTGACAACCCACTTGCTGCTCTTCAGGTGGCTGAGGTCAATTCCAAAGTCCAGCCTACTG
>JAKSBO010000836.1 GCA_022361095.1 Desulfobacterales bacterium
AAAAAAACATACATTGGCCCGGGCCTGGAACCATTTCACCCCTGACATTCTGAAACGTACCTCGCTATGCAGTCATTACACCGAAACCTGCGGCGCATGCACCCTGCACGATCTTTGCGCATGGTGCCCTGCCCACGCAGATCTGGAAACAGGAAAATTGGACGGAAGCATACCCTATTTTTGCAAAGTTGCCAAAGCAAGACAAAAGGTGCGGGAAGAATCAGGATAGGTTTTTTTTCTAAATCGGAAAAAGATTCGACAGTATAGTAATTATTTCTTAGGACACCCTCCTAAGATAACCCCATAAAAAAGGAGAAATCAATGAAGAAAAAAGTCTACCAAGAACCAAAACTTGTTGTGATCGTGCGTTGCAGGCCTGAAGAAAGCGTACTTGCCGTATGCAAGCAGTCAAGACGCGCTTGTGGAACCAATGAAGGACCAAATTTTATCATTGCTTCAAGTTAGACGAATCCAAATTTGAAACGTTTTATTCAGGAGACCCAAAATGTTACTAAAGAAAACCACCAGATTTTTACTAGGCGCTTTATTCACAGTCATATTGGCGTCTGCTGCCAATGCTGCAACCAGTTCTGTTTCAATTGATTTGTCTTTATCTTCCATTGGCGCTGATAATCCTTTTGGGTACGACCCAAGTGCCAATAACGTTGTAACTGTTTTCATCACGTATGATGATGCTCAGGGTGACAATACCGTTGCAGGGTTGTCCACACACTCACTTGATAATGATACGGAATTTGGCATTCAAATGGAATTCGGGATTGATGGTGATAATTCAGTCGCTAAAACGTATACGGAGTTAGACGATGATTTCGGTTGGTCACCCCTTGCCACATTCAACACGGATACGTGGTCGATAAACACCATTGATTTTTATGTAGTAGATGACGATCTTAATTACTGGATTAAAATTGAAACCGAGGAGATAGGCGGTGATATTGTCCTGACAGCCGGTGCAGTTCCTGTGCCAAGCACAGTCCTCCTTCTTGGATTCGGCCTTTTCGGACTGGCAGGACTCCATAGGAGACACGCCTTGAGATAACTCCCAAAAAACACAGGGCCAAGCCCTGCTCTTGTACCGCGATAAATCCAGTTTTTAGGGAATTTGAACAAATTAAGAAAAACTGGGTCATCGAGTGTAAAATAGGTTTGGCCCTGTGCCCCTTTTTTTTCCTTCCTAGGTGTAAAAAAAGTCACCAAAATCATGCTAAGCGAAAATGCGGGGTGAATCCCTTCATCCAGTACAGCAGAGGTGTTTCTTGAAGAATTGATTTTAACTAAAGCGGGCTAATCTTCGGTACAACCGGTTCGGGGCGGGAGACCTGAAGGTTTTTTTTGAAAAAATATGCTGCCGGAAACCATGCTGAACACTACATTAAGGATAAGTCAGGGCGTGTCTCGTACAACAAACACCTTAAAAATCGCAGCAGGCGCTTGTTGACTTTCATTCCAATATTTAATACAGATTATTGACTGAATCTTTTTACCAGGACGATTCTAACGGCTGAGGTATGATGACTAGGTTGAATATTCAAACTTGATATTATCTGTTCCGGTGAGGGTGAGTTAAACCATGCGTAAAGGAATCATACTGGCAGGCGGATCAGGCTCCCGCCTCTACCCCCTGACATATTCAGTCAGCAAACAGCTCATGCCTGTTTATGACAAGCCCATGATCTACTACCCGTTGTCAACGCTTATGTTGTCAGGGATAAAAGAGATCCTTGTCATTACCACCCCCAAAGATTCAGACAATTTTAAATACCTGCTTGGCAACGGCTCACAATGGGGGCTGTCCATAGATTATGCCGTCCAGCCCTCCCCGGACGGACTGGCCCAGGCGTTTATCATTGGCGAAAAATTTATTGAAAAAGATCCTGTTACCTTAATATTGGGTGATAACATATTTTACGCAGAAGGCCTCTCCTCAAGGCTTCAGGCGATTTCCGGCCAGGATAAGGGGGCTACGATTTTCGGATATTATGTCAAAGACCCCGAACGGTACGGCGTTGCCGGATTCGATGAAAACGGCATGGTTACAAGTCTGGAAGAAAAACCGGCAAACCCGAAATCAAATTATGCCGTAACCGGGTTATATTTTTATGACAATGACGTAATTAACATTGCCAAACAGATCACACCGTCAGCACGTGGCGAGCTTGAAATCACGGATGTCAATAAAATTTATCTAGACCGGGGCCACCTGACTGTTGAACTGTTCAGCCGGGGTACTGCCTGGCTGGATACCGGCACCCATGAGTCTCTTTTGGATGCAGGACAATTTATAAAAGTAGTTGAAGACCGCCAGGGGCTTAAAATTGCCTGCATTGAAGAGATTGCATTCAGAATGGGACTGGTTGATAAAGAACAATTGGCGCAGCTTGCCGCACCCATGAAAAAAAACGGATATGGCCAATATCTGCTCAATCTTTTAAGAGAATAAAATGAAATACACCCCTTTATCCATTCCTGATGTTGTTTTAATGGAGCCCCAGGTTTTCGGCGATCACAGAGGCTTTTTTTTAGAAACCTTTCGTCAGGATGATTTTGAAGCCCACGTCGGCAATTATAGGTTTGTTCAGGATAACCACAGCAAATCCACCAAGGGTATATTAAGGGGGCTTCACTATCAGATCAAACAGCCCCAGGGCAAACTTGTCCGGGTGACATCGGGAACGGTTTTTGATGTGGCGGTTGATATCCGAAGATCATCTCCCTGGTTCGGCAAATGGGTCGGTAAAATCCTTTCTGCCGAAGATAAATCCATGATCTGGGTTCCCCCGGGATTTGCCCATGGATTTTATGTGATGAGTGATGACGCGGAATTTTCATATAAATGTACTGACTACTATGCCCCCCAGCATGAGCGCAGCATTCTTTGGGACGATTCAGATATCGGCATTAAGTGGCCTTTGGACAACGAGCCGGTCTTATCCGTAAAAGATGAACAGGCCGCAAGTCTGGCATCAGCAGAGGTATTCAAATGAATGTTCTGGTCTTAGGGGCCAACGGCCAGCTTGGATGGGAACTGCAGCGGACATGCCCGGACAGTGTTAGTTTGACGGCATGCGGCCGTTCTGAAATAGACCTGCTTGATGCTCATAGTATCCACACTTATTTTAAAACGGTACAACCGGATATTATCATTAATGCCGCAGCCTATACTGCTGTTGATAAAGCAGAACAGGAAAAAGAGACTGCCGATAAACTCAATCACGTTGCCGTTAGGCACATAGCAGAAATTTGCAGCAGCCATGGCATCCATCTGGTTCATATCTCCACAGACTTTATATTCAACGGCATCAACCATAAACCCTATCAGCCCCAAGACATGCCGTCTCCCATATCCGTCTACGGTGAGACCAAACTAAAAGGAGAAGAGGCTGTCCGGGAAATCCTTGGTGCTAAGGCCACCATCATCAGAACAGCCTGGCTCTATTCTTCCCATGGCAGCAATTTTGTTAAAAGCATGCTTTCGTTGATGGATATAAAACCAGCGTTGAACATCATTGATGAGCAGATCGGCACACCAACCTGGGCCAACGGTCTGGCCCGGGCTGTATGGGGCACAATTGAGCAAAAAATAACCGGCATACATCACTTCACAGATGCCGGCGCAGCATCCTGGTACGATTTTGCCATCGCCATCCAGGAAGAAGCGCTTACGCTGGAGCTCATTAATAAAGAGATTCCTGTCAATCCGATTCCGGCTGACCGGTATTCCACCCCGGCCAAGCGGCCTTTTTACGGCATTCTGGATAAAACTTCCCTGTGGCAGGCTCTGGACATAAAACCCGTTCACTGGCGAAGGCAGCTTAGAACCATGTTGAAGGAACTCAAATGAAAAATCTTCTTGTCACAGGCGGGGCCGGTTTTATCGGCACCAACTTTGTATATTACTGGCTGGACAAATATCCGGAAGATCATATCGTGGTTCTGGATGCCCTCACCTATGCCGGCAACAAAGCCAACCTTACAGAAGCGGAAAAGAACCCCAAATTCGAATTTGTTCACGGCAATATTTTGGATCAGCCCTTGGTGGAAACCCTGCTGGAAAATCACAATATCGACACAATCGTCCACTTTGCAGCGGAATCCCATGTAGACCGATCCATTCACGGCCCGGATGAATTTATTAATACAAATATTGTCGGCACGCACTCTCTGCTTAAAGCCGCAAAAAAGATCTGGCTGGACACCGGCACTAATGTCCACCGATTCCACCATATTTCAACCGATGAAGTATATGGTACATTAGGCCCCACCGATCCGCCATTTACGGAGTCAACACCCTATGCGCCAAATTCTCCCTACGCAGCCAGCAAGGCATCGTCGGACCATCTGGTGCGGGCATACCATGAGACCTACGGGCTTAACACCACAATCAGTCATTGCTCCAACAACTACGGCCCTTTTCAGTTTCCGGAAAAACTGATTCCCCTTGTGATTATCAACATCCTGTTTAATAAGTCCCTGCCCATCTATGGTGACGGCAGGCAAATCAGGGACTGGCTCTACGTAGACGACCACAACCGTGGTGTGGACCTGATATTGGAAAAGGGCATACCCGGCCAGACATATAATATCGGCGGCACCAATGAATGGGCAAACATTGATATTGTTCATTTGATTTGCGATTTGCTGCTGGAACGGTTTTCCACTGATAAAAGCCTGGGTGAACGATTTTCCGCTTCACCGGCAGCCCTGGCAAATCATCCGAACAACTTGATTTCCCACGTGAAAGATAGGCTGGGACACGACCGGCGATATGCCATCAATGCCCAGAAGATCCAAAACGATCTTGGTTTTTTACCCGAAGAATCTTTTGAAACCGGTATCCGCAAAACCCTAACGTGGTTCCTCAACCATCAACCATGGTGGAATAATCTGTTGAGTGATTCCTATAAAAAGTGGATTGCGACATACTATTCCTGAACCAATGCCTACCTGGTGTTGGGTTCAATTTCCTTTATTAAAAATTGAGTAAATTAAGCCGAGTCGGAAGTTTTCGAAAAACGTTCTAATACAGCAAAAGCTATTCCATTAAACTTTGGAAACTATGCCTTGATGGTATGCACAGCATTGAAATTAATTATGCCCATATCAAATTCATTCAAATTCAATACTTTATTTTTCTTTTTATGTACCACTAATATTATTTTAGGATTGTATCAGACCGCAGATGCCAAAGAGATTAAACTATACTCTAAGTCTTCATTATTAATACTAAACAGCGATTTAAAAAGCATAAAAAGT
>JAKSBO010000688.1 GCA_022361095.1 Desulfobacterales bacterium
CAATGTTGAATTGGATTTTGTAAATGACCGTATCTCTTACGTTCACTATATCAATGATTTTTATGGTCAATATGCTGAAGGTGAGTTTCGATTCAAAAAGCGGCCAGACAAATCAAAAGTTTAATATATAAATGGATTCTAAGATTATGACATATCCAGGTGGAAAAGGCGGTAATGGTTTCTACCAAAAGATTATAAATCTTATCCCGCCACATGATGTTTATATCGAAACGCATTTAGGCGGTGGTGCAATCAAAAGTGATGATGAATGCAGTTATCGATAAAAATTTCGATGTTGGCCAATATCATTAATTTTTCAATAATTGCGGTCCGGTGTCCGGGCAACGACTATGATGAAGAATGGATGAACGGGATTGAATTTATTAATAAAATTATCAAACGAAAAACGGTATTGCACTTTGGAACAAAGTTAGGTTTTGCGTTTGAAAAAGTCATAAGCTTTTCAATTTAAGCTAAGATCGAAAATATAAATAGGTTTATTTTGTATAATGCCTTGAAATATAATACCCGGTTAAACAATAATTTAACCATAGGGGTATGTATGAAAGGTAATGTCTATACCCGCCAAAAATGTTCTATTTGCAATGCCCGGCTTGTTCATTCTGAAAAGAAAAACGGCTGTTTCTGTGAAAGGCATGCTAATCAACAAGCAACCGGTCAATTTTATGTAAAGTTTGGAAAGGATATCAACCGGCGTTTTCGGACTTATGATGAAGCCGCAAGGTTTTTAACCGGCCTGAGATATGAAACAGACATAGGAACGTTTGATGTCCGTGACCATTTAGCCAGTAATCCGCTAAGCTTTTCAAATCTTGCAGAACAATATCTTTCTTTCAAAGAAAAGCAACAGTTGGCATCATTCTATCATATAAAAAGGTATATGATGCACGCTTCCCGGTTTTTTAAGGATGTAAACGTAAAAAGCATCAAACGAAAACATATAAGAAATTTTTTGGATACTTTGGACGTTTCCGATAAAACCAAAAAGAATTATGCAACCCAGCTTCATGACTTCTGGTATAATTTTTTGTATGAGGAAGAAGAAATTTTAAATCTTTCCCAGCTTCCAAAATTCCCTCAAATTGACGTTCAGCTCGGTTTCAGAAAGTTGGTTGATATTGAAACCCGGGAAAAAATAGTTGATACGCTGAAAGAGCGCACTTACAATCGAAGTCCTAAAATTTGGCTTGGGGTAGATCTCCTTTGCACATATAACAGTTTGCGGCCTGGGGATCTTCGAAGCTTAAAAGAAGGTGATATTGACCTGGAGTATGGCGTGTTAACTTTCTGGCGGCCAACCAAATCCAAAAAAAGAAAAGATCCAAAGGTCATAAGGATCAGGCTCATTGATTTTCACGTTAATGAATTTAAAAAAATGAAACAGGCTTACCCGGCTGTTGATTCCGTTTTATTTTTCCGAAGCCCTAACGGTGAGCCTTTTGGTATCAATTTATTTTATAAACATTGGAAAAAAGCATGTAAGGAGCTCGGGATATATGATCTTGATTTGTATGGGGGAACGAGACATTCAAGTATTACGGCCATAGCTAAAGCCGCTGGAAAAGAAAAGGCCAGGAAGTATTCAGGCCATTTAACAAATAAAGCATTTGATCGATACTGCCAGATTGGAGATGATGACACCTTTGATATTTCACAGCTAATGGCTGAAATGAGGGGGAAGGTTGTTTCTTTGAAGGATGCCAAAAAATTCAAAAAATAGCCGCACCATTCCCGCACCACCATCTGAAGAAACAAAAAAACGGAAATTATTAATAATTCCCGTTTGTTGGCTGGTCGGGATGAGAGGATTTGAACCTCCGACCCCCTCG
>JAKSBO010000131.1 GCA_022361095.1 Desulfobacterales bacterium
AGCGCCAGCGCAAAGCCCAGGGTCAAAGCCGTGCCAATGAGCGATGATCCCCCATAGGAAACAAGGGGCAAAGGCACACCGACCACCGGCATCAACCCCATAACCATGCCGATATTGATAAAAATCTGCCAAAAAATCATAATCGTAACGCCCATAGCCAAAAGGGAACCGAACATATTTCGGCAGTTATAAGAAATATTCAACCCCCAAAACAGTAAAAGAAAATAGAGAATCAGCAGCACGGCACACCCCGCAAGCCCCCATTCTTCAGCCAGCACGGAAAGAATAAAATCCGTATGTTGCTCAGGCAGAAAATTTAAAGCATTCTGGGTTCCATGGAGAAACCCTTTGCCGGTAAGCATGCCTGAGCCGATAGCAATTTTAGACTGAATGATATGATATCCTGCGCCAAGGGGATCCCGTTCAGGATTTAAAAAGGTTAAAATCCTGTCTCTTTGATAATCCTTAAGGCCGAAAAACCAAACCAGGGGCACCAGACTGATTCCCGCCACCCCCAGGGTGAGCACAACTTTTTTTTCAACTTTTACAAATAAGGTAAGACAGCCGGCAATGAGCAACAGCAAAAGCCCCGTACCCAAATCGGGCTGAATGACGATGAGGGCAAAGGGAATGAGGCATAAAACAGCCGGCTTGATCAGATGCCTGAACCCTAAACCTTCTGGACTGATACTGTCTGCGTACACCGAAGCCAAGCTTATAATCAAAGAAATTTTCATCAACTCAGAGGTCTGAATGCGAACAGGGCCCAGTACCAGCCAGCGTTGGGAACCGCCGCCGGTATGCCCCACAAGCCAGGTTGCAATTAAAAGCCCGACACATGCGGCGTATATAAGCAGGTACAGCTTGCCAAATTCTTTAAAATCTATGACCAGGCAGCCCATCATGATGCCAAAGCCGACACAAAGCCAGACAACCTGTTTTTTAAAAAGGGGATGCAATGCCGTTCCGCCATATCCCGCAGTCACCGCTGAATAGAGGATGGTCAATCCCAGAACGCAAATTAAAAATATAAGTAAAAGAAATCCCCAGTCAAAATTTGATACAAGACGGCGGTCAAACATTTTTTTTACTCCACATGTGCCTGGTCATCCTTAATTATAGCGATTGGGACTTCAGGGTCTCCAAGATAGGCATGGATCAACTCCTTTGCAACAGGGGCTGCCGCACTCGAGCCATGCTCCCCATGCTCAATGATCACCGAAACGGCAATTTTAGGATCCTGGGCCGGCGCATAACAAACAAACCAGGCATGATCCTGAAGGGTGCGCCTTAACTTTTCATTATTAAATTTTTCCCCGGCCTTGCGGGAAAACACCTGGGCCGTCCCGGTTTTTCCGGCAATTTGGACGCCGGGAAGGCGGATACGCCGGGCAGTGCCGCGATCGCCGTGAACAACTTTTAACAGGCCTTCTTTGACAATGGCCAGATTCTTTTTGGAAGCCGGCAGACCACCGGTTATCTCAGGTTCTATCTCCCGCACCACCTGGCCTTTTGCATCTTGAACGGATTTGACGAGCCTTGGCCGGAACAGGGTGCCGTTATTCCCGACAGCAGCAATAAACACAGCCATCTGCAAGGGCGTCACCAGATTAAAGCCCTGGCCGATACTTATGGAGAGGGTTTCACCTGCCTGCCAGGGTTCTTTGAACCGCTTTTTCTTCCATACCGACGTAGGGATCAAACCAGGGCGCTCATGGGCCAGGCGGATGCCGGTCAATCGCCCAAGACCGGAGCCATAGGCATACCTTGCCAGGGTATCAACCCCGAGTTTCTCACCGGTCTGATAAAAAAACACATCACAGGACTGGGCAATGGCGTCCTCAACATTTAAATTTCCATGTCCATATCTGTTCCAGCAATGGTATCGCCGGTTGCCAAACTTATAGAATCCCGGACAAAAAAAGGTTGAATTGCGATCAATGACCTGTTCTTCGAGTCCGGCCAAAGCCGTGATTGTCTTATATGTGGATGCCGGGGGATATTCCGCCTGGATGGCCTTGTTGTTCATGGGCCTGCCCGGATTATCCCTTAAAGCCTGCCATTTCTTACTGGAGATCCCCCCAATAAAATCATTCTGGTCAAAGCTGGGCGAAGATGCCATCACCAGAACATCCCCGTTTGAGGGATCAAGCGCCACAACAGCCCCGTCGTCCTCACCCAGCAAACTTTCAGCCTTTTGCTGAAGTGCCAGATCCATTGTCAGAACCAGATCCTTGCCCGAAACCGGTTCGACAGTCTTAAGTATTTTTATCACCCGGCCGTTCACGTCCACTTCGACCTGGTGCCCTCCCCGCTTGCCCTGCAGATCCGCTTCAAAACTTTTCTCAACCCCATACCGGCCAATGGAATCGCCAGACCGGACATTGGGATATTTACCGGACGCCAGTTCCTCTTTATTAATCTCACCAAGATAACCGATAAGATGGGCTGCGGTTTTTTTATGGATATAATTTCTGGTGGGTTCAATGTCAATGTGAATGCCGGGCAGATCAAACTGATGCGCCTCTATAACCGCAAGCAGATCCCTTGATATGTCCCGTTTAAGGACAAGGGGTTTGTAAAAGGCAGACCTCCCCGCTTTTTTTATGGTTGCCGTCAGTGCTTCGCAGGAATCGCCGGTTAGTTCGGCCAAGCGCTCAAGTGTCTCTTCCAGGGGTTTGGCATCCTCCAGGACAATGGTCAGATCAAAGGCCGGCCGGTTGTCCAC
>JAKSBO010000925.1 GCA_022361095.1 Desulfobacterales bacterium
ATTGACGGTGCCTCCAACAACAGTGTGGAGCAGATCCGTGAACTCAGAGACAATGTCGCCTACATGCTCTCTGCCGCCAGGTACAAAATATATATCATTGATGAAGTTCACATGCTTTCGGTGGCGGCCTTTAATGCCCTGCTCAAAACCCTTGAAGAGCCCCCGGAACATGTCCTTTTTATTTTCGCCACCACGGAAGTCCATAAAATTCCGGCCACCATCCTGTCCCGGTGCCAGCGCCATGACCTGTCGCGGATTACCCTTGAAAAAATCTCTACCCACCTAGAAAATCTGTGCAGAAAAGAAGGTTATACCGTTGAAAAAGAGGGGCTGGAACTGATTGCGTTAGAGGCGGACGGCTCCATCAGGGACGGCTTAAGCCTTCTGGACAGAATTCTTTCGGCCGGGCCTGAAAAAGAGATTGACAGCCAGATGATTGCCCAAAGGCTTCGGGGCACGGACCGACGCGTTCTTTTTGCCATCTCTTTGGCCGTACTTGAGAGAAACGGGGCCCAACTCATTGATCTTGTGAGCCAAATAAATGATTCCGGTGTGGATTTAAAAGAATTTTATTCCGGTATCATTGCGCAGTTCAGGAATCTGAACATCATCCGGCTGTGCGGAAAAGAGAGTACGGTGCTCAATATGATTGAAGCGGAAAAGCTTGAGCTTGACCGGATGAGCAAAGATTTTCCGCCTGCTTATCTTGGGATGCTGCTGGATCTTCTTTTAAAGGAAGAGAGCATTGTGCGCTTTGCCTCCCATACCCAAACCGCTGTGGAGATGGTATTGCTGAAAATGATCCAGATTGAGCCTGAGACCCGGCTTGATGAAATCATCACCAAGGTGGATTTACTGGCACGCCAAATGGAGAATCGCCTTGATCAAACCGGGGTGGATTCACCGCCGTCTCAACATGCTGATCCGGCCCAGGCATCTGCACCGCCCCCGGAACAGATTCCCGGTGAAAAGCCCACCGCTCCGCCGCCTTTAACAGAGCCCCGGCCGACACCGGTACCGGAGCCCCCGTCCTACGAACCGGCGCAAGACCGGATACCGTCAGATATCCCGGATGATCCGCCTGATTCTTCCGGTTCAGTTCGTGCTTCCGGACCAGACACCCCTGTACCCCAAAATCAAGGGCAGCAAAGCCCTGCAACCTGGCCGCAGTTCATGGATGTCCTGCAGCAAGAGCACCCCTTTATTTTCGGTTTATTTTCCAAAGGTCAGGCAGACACATCCGCGCCGGATAAAGTGGTCGTAACCCTTGCATCCTGCTCCGGTTTTGAAAAATCCAGGCTTAATACCAAAACCAAAGCGCTGATGCAACTGGGTCAAACACGTTTAGGCAAATCCATTGAGATAAAGATAGAAAACAACGGGGAACCAATGGATGGAACGTCCCGGCAGCAAGACGCCCAGCAAAAAGCGGAACAAGCTGCGGCAGGCCATCCCATGGTCCAGCACGCGGTGCGTCTGTTTGACGCAGATATCATATAAGAGCCACGGGCTGACCCGGCATAGCCCGCAACAAAGATTGAAAGATCTGAGCAACGCACCCGGACTTTTCTGTAAAAAGAACTGCGGCCTGATTACCCGGGTTATCCAAACCCGGGTCAGCCCAGAGCAAAGCAAAAAGCAACCCATTGTAATATTGAATAAAGAGGAGAGAGATTATGAAAAATATGAACAGTATGATGAAACAGGCCCAAAAACTGCAAAAAAAAATGCTCCAGGCCCAGCAGGATCTGGCAACCAAAACCGTTGAAGCAAGTTCCGGTGGCGGGATGGTAAAAGTGATGGCCAATGGCGCCCAGAAAATTGAATCCATTGTCCTTGAAAAAGAGGTGGTTGATCCGGATGACATTGAAATGCTCCAGGATCTTGTACTCGCCGCAGTCAACGACGCCTTGAAAAAATCCCAGGAGATGGTCTCTGCTGAAATGGGAAAATTAACCGGCGGCATGAATATTCCAGGTTTGTAATATTTATTGTGAAACATTATCCTGATGCCATCGTAAAGCTGATCCATTCACTTTCCACCCTGCCGGGGATAGGCAAGAAAACAGCCGAACGATTGGCCCTTCACATCCTCCATGCCCCGGACCATGAGGCTGCGGCTTTGGCTGCAGATATCATTGAGCTGAAAAAAACGGTCAGATTATGTGGATCATGCTTTGCGCTCACGGACCGTGAGACCTGCCAAATCTGTTCGGACCCCGGCCGGGACAATGGCGTGGTCTGCGTGGTGGAAAACCCCACAGACATGGCCGCCATCGAAAAATCAGGTGCGTTTTCAGGCGTATACCACATCCTTGGCGGCGCCCTGTCCCCCATTGACGGCATCGGCCCCAAAGACATCCGCCTGGCCGAGCTGTTC
>JAKSBO010000774.1 GCA_022361095.1 Desulfobacterales bacterium
CAGCTACCGGACAAGGCCATCAGCCTTATTGACACGGCCTGTGCAAGAACTGCGGTCAGCCAGCATACGGTGCCGCCCCAGGTAGACAATCGAAGAAAAAAGATTCAAACCCTTGAAACTGAACTTTCCATCATCGAAAATGAGCAGGCCGTCGGGATTGAACATGAGACAAGAAAAGAAGAGGTGACGGCGCGTCTGGCGTCAGTAAAGGAAGAACTCTCACACTATGAAGCGGCCTGGGAAAAAGAAAAAAAACGGGTTGATGAAATTCTGGAACTAAGGGCCAAGCTTCGCAGCCGGGATGAAAACCCGGATCTTCCCGAAACCAATCCCAAACAGGAGAGCGGTCACGGGGAGCGCCGGGAAAACCCCCAAACCGAAGAACTCTTTGCCAGATTGAAACAAGCTGAAACCGAGCTTGCAGAGTGCCAGGGGGACAGCCCCCTGGTCGCAAGCTGTGTCGATGCCGTCTGTGTGGGATCGGTGGTCGAAGGCTGGACCGGGATTCCCGTGGGCGGCATGGTGAAAGATGAGGTGGCCTCGGTCCTGACCCTGGCCGACAGAATGGAACAACGGGTTGTGGGCCAGCGTCACGCCCTTGAAGATATTACAAAACGGCTTCAGACCTCCAGGGCCGGGGTGGATAACCCCAACAAGCCCGTGGGGGTTTTCCTGCTGGCCGGCCCCAGCGGCGTGGGCAAAACAGAAACCGCGCTGTGCCTGGCCGAAGCCATGTACGGGGGCGAGCAGAACCTGATCACCATCAACATGAGCGAGTTCCAGGAAGCCCATACCGTATCCACCCTTAAAGGGGCCCCTCCGGGGTATGTCGGGTATGGGGAAGGCGGGGTACTGACCGAAGCCGTCCGCCGCCACCCCTACAGCGTGGTCCTGCTGGACGAAGTTGAAAAAGCCCATCCCGATGTCCATGAAATCTTTTTCCAGGTATTTGACAAAGGCATGATGGAGGACGGCGAAGGGCGGCTTATAGACTTTAAGAACACCATCATTCTGCTGACCAGTAATGTGGGCAGCGACCTGATCATGAACCTGTGCAAAGACCCGGAACTGATGCCGGATGCCCAGGGCATTGCCAAGGCCCTTCGCCCTTCGCTGCTCAAGGTGTTTCCGGCAGCGTTACTAGGACGGCTGGTGACCATTCCCTATTATCCCATCAGTGATGAAATGCTTGATGTTATTATAAGGCTTCAGCTTAAACGGGTTCAGGACCGGCTGAAGGAAAACAGAAACATTGAGCTGACCTATAAGTCTTCGGTCATTAAGTTAATCACGGAACGGTGTACAGAGCTTGAAAGCGGTGCCAGAATGGTGGATACTATTCTCACCAACACCCTGCTGCCGGCCATCAGTCACGCATACCTGACAGCGGTGGTGGAGGGCAAGGAAATATCAAAGATCAACGTGAGTGTCAGCAAAGGTGATTTTAGTTATAAAATCGACTGATCGTGAAGGTTTAAAAAGGGAACCACCATGGCCGATAACACGCAGGAAAACAGGCAGCTTGAACTTGTCACCCCTTTGGGAAAGGATGTGTTACTTGTAACCGGTGCCACTGTTCATGAAAGAATTTCCGGGCTGTTCAGCATAGACTTGGATATACTCAGTGAAGACTCTAATGTGGACTTTGAGTCCATTTTGGGAAAACAGGTGATCCTCAAGCAGGCGCTTCCCGATGACAATATCCGATTTTTCAACGGGTTTGTGGGACATTTCAAGGGATGCGGCATTCAGCACGGGTTGTGGGCTTATACGGCCCGGGTTTATCCCTGGCTCTGGTTTCTCACCCATACCTGCGACTGCAGGATATTCCAGAACAAAAAGGTGCCCGATATCATCAGGCAGATCTTTGATGACCTGGGATTCAATGATTATGAAGTCCGCCTCACCGAAGAATACAAGGAGTGGAAATACTGTGTACAGTACCGGGAATCCGACTTTAACTTTGTCAGCCGCCTCATGGAACATGAAGGGATTTTTTACTTTTTCACCCACGAAGAAGAACGGCATACCCTGGTTTTAGCCGATTCCAACGCCTCTCTCCAGGCCTTTGACGGTTTTGACGCCATCCCCTTCAGCATGACCGATGCATCGGGCGGATCCGTGACCCAGGAGGCGGTCCGGTCCGTACACATGGAAAAACAGATCCATCCGGGCAGCTTCACCCAAAGGGATTTTGATTTTAAGGTCCCCCAGAAAGATCTGACCACCCTGCACGCCATTTCAAGGGGACATGACCACTCAGGGTATGAAGTCTATGATTACCCGGGCCATTATGTAGAGTCAAGCCATGGAGAGGCGTATACAAAGGCGCGCATAGAGGCCATCCGGGCCGGATATGAAACCGTCTCCTGTGAATCTGATGCCAGGGGCATTTCATCGGGCTTTTATTTTGATTTAACCGGGCACCCCGGAGAACCATATAACAAACGGTATCTGGTGACCTCTGCCGAACACCGGTTGTCCACCGGTTCCGGCTTTCAGTCCGGTGTTCCCATTGACGGCTCCGGA
Source organism: Desulfobacterales bacterium (assembly GCA_022361095.1). Taxonomy (GTDB): domain Bacteria; phylum Desulfobacterota; class Desulfobacteria; order Desulfobacterales; family Desulfobacteraceae; genus Desulfobacter. Next base: position 2,530 of record JAKSBO010000774.1, read on the forward strand.
TGTAATGTATTTTTCCAGGCCATTGATTTTGACACACCCTACAGACCGGCCATGAAAACCCGAAAGCCGGTGGTGGAGGGTCCCCAGACAGCCATTGTCTGCGGACCCAAGGGCGATGAAATCTATACGGATGAATACGGCCGGGTAAAAGTACAATTTCATTGGGACCGGGAAGGCCGGCTCGACGAAAACAGCTCCTGCTGGATTCGGGTTTCCCAACTTTGGGCCGGGAAAAAATGGGGTGCCATGTACATCCCCAGGATCACCCAGGAAGTGATTGTTGAATTTCTGGAAGGTGATCCGGACCAGCCCATTATTACTGGCCGGGTCTATAACGGAAAATCCATGCCCCCTTACGCCTTGCCGGCGGAGAAAACCAAATCCACGATCAAATCGGATTCCTCCAAAGGCGGCAACGGATTTAACGAAATCCGGTTTGAAGATAAAAAAGGAGATGAACAGGTCTTTTTCCATGCTGAAAAAAACATGGATGTCCATGTTAAAAATGACTCCTTTGAATCCATCCTGGGCAACCGCCACCAGACCATAGGCAGCAAAGATAATAGTGATCAAATAGAACTTGTCCATGGAGACAAGCATTTAAAGGTCATTGGAGACCGGATCAGCAAAATTCAGAGCAATGATAACCTGACAGTGGAAGCCAGCCGGATGGTGGCGGTTCAGGGAGATGACAACCTTTCCGTCAAAGGCGATCTTCTGATAAAGGCGGACGGTACAATATCGCTGAAAGGAACGTCCATCAAAATTGAAGCAAGTTCAGGTTTTGAAATCAAGTGCGGCGGATCATCCATCTCGCTAACCCCGTCAGCCTTATTTCTTGCCGGCGGACCTTTGATAAATATAAACAGCGGATCAGGGCCTCCGGTCTCTGCCGGGCCACCGGCTCAACCCGATATACCCAAGGAGCCGAAACCTGCTGACAATGCCCAGCCTGGTGAGCCTTTTGAAGAACCGGCACATCCGGTTGCTTCCAAGCCTGAAGCGCCTGCTGCCAAAGTTTTAAACCAGGCGGCAGAAGATGGCATCCCGTTTTGCGAAGAGTGTGAAAGGGCAAAACAGGAACAGGAAAAAAGTGCTGCAGGAGAACCTTAAAAGAAAAGAGATTAAACATCCATGACATCCACCCGCATAGAAAAAATTCACCGGGAATTGTTCTCGATTCCCAAATCACGGGTATATGCCGTGCTTGACGGAGCGTCCATAAAAAATCTGCTTTTGCATCTTGATGAACATGAGCCGGACTATTTCTGCCTGTATCAAGGGGATTTGCCCCATGACGTGGAAGAGGCCGCCCCCTATCTTGTTCATCTTGAAAAAGAGAGCCCCTTTACCCAATGGGTGATCGAAAAGGGCTGGGGCAATCATTGGGGCATTTTTGCCGTTGCCCGGGAGAATATAAAAGCCATGAGAAAGCATTTCCGTACGTTGATCATGGTCAAAGACCCTGATGGGAAACGCCTGTTTTTTCGATTTTATGACCCCCGGATATTTAAAACCTTTTTGCCCACATGCAATGGAGATGAACTGGCAGAGGTTTTCGGGCCGGTGACCTGTTATATGCAGGAAGAGGATGAACCGGATACACTTCTTGCTTTCAGGCAAGAAAATTCAGAAGGTCTCATGATTGATGGTATTGGGCTTGCTTAACCCAAATTTGGAAAATCTATATAATTGTTCATCCTTCAACAATCCATATCCGGAACCGCGCTCAACCGCATTTTGTGCCAATGCAATAAAATCTTCTTTTTACCAGTCCGGTCTGTCGTTGCTGTATTCCGTATACAGTGTTAACCGCCTATATTTGTACTAGGATCACCGGAAACAATAACGCCGCCATGAAGGGTTTTATCTCCCACCCTGGCTGCCGGCATGCCGCCTATTATCACGTTGGCAGACCCTGTGGCAATTGTATCAGGCGGTCCCACACAGGTCGCCGTGTCTCCCACACGGGCCGCCGGCATAAAATTGACAATAACCGTGGCACATCCTGTTACAATGGGACCACCCACATGGGGAACCGTACCGTTCACCATGGGGCAGGTATGCATATCTGAAATTCTTGCTGCTGGGGGCATTTTTTTGTACCTTTTAAATTTGATATGTAGTCATGATCGCGTATTCTCAAATGACAACGGTAAAATTATAAATGTTTTATCCGGCACACAACCACGCTGATATTATCCGCTCCGCCATTGGCATTCGCCTCTTTTACCAGCACATCCGCACAATCCGGGCTATTACGGTACCGGGTTAAGACAGCTTCGATCCTTC
>JAKSBO010001150.1 GCA_022361095.1 Desulfobacterales bacterium
ATCCCGCCCGGATCAGTGACATTTCATCAAAATGCGGGGCCATCATCTGGAACCCCATGGGAAGGCCGGAGGAGGAGACACCGGCAGGCACTGATATCCCGGGCACACCAGCCAGATTACAGGAGAGCGTAAAAATATCGCTTAAATACATGGTCAAAGGATCAGCCACCTTCTCACCGATTTCAAACGCAGGCGTCGGTGCCACGGGAGACAGGATAATGTCGCATTCTTCAAATGCCCGTTTGAAATCATCCATGATCAGGGCCCGAACCTGGGAGGCACGGCCGTAATAGGCATCATAATACCCCGAAGAGAGGGAATAGGTGCCGATAATGATCCGGCGCTGGACCTCCAGCCCAAATCCTTTGGATTTGGTTTTCTTGTACATTTCAATGAGATCATCGGAATCCATATCCCTGACCCCGTATCTAACCCCGTCGAACCGGGCCAGATTGGCACTGGCTTCACAGGGGGCAATGATGTAGTAGGCAGCCACCACATAATTGGTATGGGGTAAAGAGATCTCTTTAATGGTAACCCCCAATCCTTCCAGTCTCTTTTGGGCATTTTCGAACATGGCCGAAACCTGGGGGTCAATACCTTGAAGGCTTGAGAATTCTTTTGGAATACCTGCGGTCATTCCGGCAAGCCCTTTGTCCTTGAACATGGCAATACCCTGGGTAAAATCGGACATCTGTTCAGGCGCGCTGGTGGAATCTTTGGGATCATGGCCGCCCATGAGATTCAGCATCATGGCCGCGTCCGTCACATCCCGGGTAATGGGCCCCACCTGGTCCAGGGACGAGGCATAGGCCACCACACCAAACCGGGACACCCTGCCGTAAGTGGGTTTAAGCCCCACAACACCGCAATGGGAGGCGGGCTGACGGATGGAACCGCCGGTGTCCGTGCCCACTGCCCCGGCACAGAACCGGGCTGCTACGGCAGCGGCAGATCCGCCGGAGGAACCGCCAGGCACATGATCTGTATTCCAGGGATTGCGGGTGGGAAAAAAGGCGGAATTTTCCGTGGAAGACCCCATGGCAAATTCATCCATATTGGCTTTGCCGATGAGCACGGCATTTTGGGCCTTAAATTTTTCCACCACTGTGGCGTCATACTGGGGCACAAAATTTTCCAGAATTTTAGACGCACAGGTGGTTTTGACCCCCTTTGTACATAAAACATCCTTCAGTGCCACAGGAATCCCGGTAAAAGGCCGGTTCTCTCCTTTGGCAATAATTTGATCCGCCTCTTCGGCCTGTGCCAGGGCAAGTTCCGGGTCAACGGTGATAAACGCTGAAATGGTGTTGTCATATTTATCAATACGGTCAAGGAAAGCCCGTGTCAGTTCAACAGAAGATATTTCCTTTTTGGCCAGTAGATCCTGGGCCTGGGCAATGGTCAGGGTATGCAGATTCATTTTATTTCCTTACGCTCTCTCATCTTTTTTGGGCTACTTCACGACTCTTGGCACCACATAAAAGTCCTGGTCACGTTCCGGTGCATTGGCCAATGTGACATCCGGGCCCGGAGATAATTTTTGCTCATCTTCCCTAAGTACATTATTCATGAAGGCGGCCCCGGATGCAGGCGTCACCCCCTCAACATCCACGTCCTTGAGGGCGTCAATATAATCAAGGATATTACTGAGCTGGCCTGCCAGGGTCTCCTTAAGTTCATCATCCACATCCAGCCGGGCCAGATGGGCCATTTTTTCCACTTCCTGTTGTGATATTTTCATTTTTATTCCTTTTTGATAACCATGCCGCCGATGCCTGAGCCGGCAAGCGCAGACAAACCGGCCTTTGCTGATTCATAATCGGCAAAAGAGCCGGTTCTGACCCGGTACCAGGTCTTTCCGTTGATTTTCACACCGGTCCGGTAAGCGGTTATTCCCTTTTTATTCAAAAGAACCATCTGGGCCAGGGCATCATTTAAATTTTGATATGACGCGATTTGAATGGTGTATCCGCCATGTAAAGATGCCGGCGCTTTACCGGTATCAGGTTTGGCCTCTTTAGGTGGCGTGTCCTTTTTTTCATCTGTTTGGGGCTTGGATTTCAAGGCCTTTGGGGCAAGCTTGGTCACGGTTCGTTTTTCATCTGCTTTTTTTGCCGTTTTGGCCGAAGCACGCTTTTTAGGTAACGGCGCCGGAACAGTATCATTACCATAACCCGGCCCGGCCTGATGCCAGGTGGCCAGTTTTCTGCTGCGCTTGACAGGGATCTCTTCAGCCTGGGAATTGTTTGGTACAGGTTTTGTCAAAGCTGCCTTCCCGGCTTCAGGCCCCGGGGTGATCTCCCCGGAATCGTCTTTTTCCCCTTTAATGGGATGATACACCGGTTCATCAAGGACATCGTAGAACTTAAGGTCAACTTCCCCTTTTTGAGGCAGTTTGGCCGAAAGCTCTTTGACCATTCGGCCAAGGTGTTCCTGGAAAGGACGGGTTTCAAACATAACGGGGCTTGAACTTCTGCCCACGATCACCCCAAGGCCGAACATCCAGATTCCGATCAAAAAATACCGGCCATATGTCCCAACGCCACGAATCTTAAATCCTCCTACATTCTTTCAGGGGCAGATACCCCTAAAAGTTCCAACCCGTTACGAATCACTTTTTTAACTGCCAGTACCAGGGAGAGCCTGGCCAGGGAGAGCGGTTTATCGTCCATGATCACCTTATGGTGGTTATAATAGGCATGAAAGGCCGCAGCCAGGGTCATCAGATAGGTAAATATGACATGGGGATGAAGGGTTGCCGCGCTTTTTTCCACCTGTTCCCGGAACCCTGCAACCTGTTTGATCAGCTTAAGTTCCTCTTCGGTCACAAGTTTATCAAGATTAATACCGGCATTAAAATCTGTCTGGTCAATTAAACCTTCATCCTTTGCCTTGTTTAAAATTCCGGTGATCCGGGCATGGACGTACTGCACATAATAGACAGGATTATCAGCACTCTTTTTTTTAGCCAATTCAAGATCAAACTCAAGGCCCGAATCATAACTGCGGCTTAAAAACATAAACCGGGCGGCATCTTTTCCCACCTCGTCCACGATGTCCTTAAGCGTTACAAACTCTCCGGCCCGGGTAGACATCTGCACGGGTTTTCCATCCCGCAGCAAATTGACCAGCTGAACCAAAATCACATCAAATTGTTCGCTTTTCCGTCCCGTGGCCACCACTGCCGCATCAATACGTTTGATATAGCCATGGTGGTCCGCCCCCCAGACATCAATAACCCTGTCAAACCCACGCTCATATTTTTCATCATGGTAGGCGATGTCCGATGCAAAATAGGTGGTCAGTCCATTGTTACGCACCACCACCCGGTCTTTTTCATCTCCGAACTTTTCCGTGCAAAACCAAAGTGCGCCGTCTTTTTCGTAAATCAGGGCTTTTTCTTTGAAATTTGCAATGGCGGTCTGGACCCGTCCCGAATCATAAAGGCTTTGTTCGCTGAACCAGTTGTCAAACCGGACACCGAACTCATCCAGATCAGACCGGATACCGGCCAAGATTTCACCGGCGGCAAATCGCGCACAGGTCTCAATGCCCTGAGTTTCATCGGCATCAGCAAAATCTTTTCCCTGGGCATCAAGCACTTGCCGGGCAAGGTCTTGGATATAATCACCCTGGTAGCACTCCTGGGGGAAATCCACTGTTTTCCCCTGCATCTGCTGCAGGCGCAGCCACACCGACGTGCCAAGGGTTCTGATCTGGCGGCCGGAGTCATTAATATAATACTCCTTTTGAACATCAAACCCGGCAAAAGAAAGGATATTACCCACAGCATCACCCACAGCAGCACCCCTGCCGTGCCCGACATGGAGCGGCCCTGTGGGATTGGCCGATACAAATTCAACCTGGACACGTTGCCCCCGGCCCATGTCTGAACGGCCAAAAATTTCATCCTGGCTGAGCACCTGGTCAACCACCGGGTGCCAGGCTCCGGGGGATAAAAAGAAATTGATAAACCCGGGTCCTGCCACCTCTATTTTTTCCAACACCGGCCCCAAAGGGGTGTGGTCACTGCCGGACATGGACTCAACAAGGCTCTTGGCAATTTTTGCCGGGGCCATTTTCTGTAATTTTGCCGAGACCATGGCAAAATTGGTTGAAAAATCGCCCTGGCCTTCATGTTTAGGGGTTTCGACCTCAAATTCCGGTACCTGGTCAGAAGGCAGTAACCCATTTTCAAAGGCTGCCCGGGCGGCATCCAGGACCATGGTTCTGATTTTTGTTTTCATAAAGGATTAATTCTCGTGTTCAGAAGTATCTTCGGGGGTAAATTTAGGGGTATCATCTTCGGAATCAATTTCTTTCATCTCGTCTTCCTTGGTGTCCCCATCTTCGTCCAGCAATTCATCCAGTTCGACATCATCGTCGTCAAGGGAAAAATCATCTTCCCCGGGCAATGTGTCCACATCGTTAAAGTCAATGATCAGCTTGTCCGATTCAGGATCGGCAAAGAATTCGGCGGCGTTCTCAAACAACTTTTCAGACAATTCCCTGGTGGGGAAAAAACTGCGGCGGCGAAATACGGCCAGAAAAGCTTCAAACCCTTCGCTGCACGCCGCACTGATGGCTTCAAGGTCATAGTCTTCTTCATGCAAAGGCAAAATCACACCCGGGTCCACCTCTGCAGATTCAAGGACAGTAAGTATATTATCCTTTATATTTTTTTCAAACCTGATTTTCTGTTTCATTTGGATTCTCCTGTTATCATCCATTAACTTGAAACTTCTTAATATAGCCCAACCAATTCCCGTGTCAATAACTTAAATCTACACCGGGATTAAACGTAATTTTTTAATTGACCCACCAGTAATGGGATGTTATATTGCTCGGGTTGATTTTGGAGGAGTGGCCGAGCGGCTGAAGGCGGCGGTCTTGAAAACCGTTAGGTGTCAAAGCCTCGTGGGTTCGAATCCTACCTCCTCCGCCAAAAATCGACGATGTGGAGAAGTGCATGAGTGGCTGAAATGGACCGCCTGCTAAGCGGTTGTGGGGGGAAACTTCCACCGAGAGTTCG
>JAKSBO010000201.1 GCA_022361095.1 Desulfobacterales bacterium
ATATGGTTTGCCTTTTCATCCGTCTTCTTCGTTGTGTCAATGGGCACATATGTTTAATATGCGCCCATTGACGCGCCTTGAATACGAACGAAAATTCCAAACCATATTTTGGAAAATTTTATTCCGATCATGGGCTTAAGTGAAGAGAAATATCACAAATATGCGTTCATATCCAACAAGATCTTTTCCTTTTTCTCCTTGCCTTTTATGATTTAATTGGGATATCTTTATTGGCTTAAATTTTTTAATGAATAAGGGATAAATACAACCCGAGGAAACAGGAACAAAGAGATGACCCAACCGGTTTATATAAATGACTTGTCCGTTTTTCTACCCAATCAGCCTGTATTAAACAGCCAGATCGAAGATGTCCTGGGCCGGATCAACGAGATCCCCTCCCTGACCAAAAAAACCATGCTGGCCAACAATAAAATCGAGAAACGGTACTATGCCATTGACCCGTCAACCGGAAAATTCACCCACAATAACGCCCAGCTCACGGCCCGGGCCGTACAAAAACTTCTCCCCTATCCCGGATTCACCCCTGGCGATATTCAGGTTTTAAGCTGCGGCACCACAAGTCCGGACGTCATCCTTCCCGGACACGGCATGATGGTGGCAGGAGAACTTGGGGTGCCGCCCTGCGAGGTTGTCTCCACATCCGGTATATGTCTGAGCGGGATGACCGCATTAAAATATGCCCAGATGTCCATTGCAAGCGGGGCCTCAACAAATGGCGTCTGCACAGGTTCCGAGCTGTCCTCGTCGTTCATGCGGGCCGATTTTTTCACCCTGGGCGTGGACCCGGATGCGGATATTGCCCAAGCCCCCATCCTTGCATTCAATGCCGATTTTCTTCGCTGGATGCTCTCTGACGGTGCCGGGGCGGCGTACCTTGCCAACACACCGAATCCCCGGGGAATTTCATTGAAAATTGAGTGGATTGATATGCGCTCATATGCCGGTGAACTTGCCACCTGCATGTATGCCGGGGGCAAGCAGAATAAAGACGGCTCCATTTCCGGATGGCGGGAGGCGGAGTCCTGCAAGGATGTCGTGAACGGCAATCTGCTTGCCGTTAAACAGGATACCCAGCTTTTAGGCCGCCACATTGTAAACACCATGGGACAGGCCCTGGAAAGCATTACCGAAAAACGGCAACTGAGGCCAGAAGATGTGAACTGGTACCTGCCCCATTACTCATCACACTATTTCAGGGCAAAATTTTACCAGGTCATGAAAGAGATCGGATTTGAAATTCCCTATGAAAAATGGTTTACCAACCTGCCCTATACCGGAAACGTCGGTTCAGCATCCATTTACATCATCATGGAAGAGCTGTTTAAATCAGGGAAACTAAAAAAAGGAGAAAAACTGCTCTGCTTTATCCCGGAAAGCGGACGATTTTCCCATTGCTTCATGCTGCTGACCGTGGTGCAGGATGGCCGATAGGCAGATTAAATCCCTAAATTGCATAAACAGACAATTCTTAGCCGGGCACTAAATAGTCCCCGCAGAAACTAAATAAAAAAGCAGCACCCTGGTGATAGAGTGCTGCTGAAGAGATACGACCGTTTGTTTTATTTGATTTTCCGTCTAAATCCGACAAGCCCTATAATGCCGAAGCCCAGCAGTAAAAATGCTGACGGCACCGGAACGGGTTCTAAGCGGTACTGCCCGTTTGAAGACAAGTAAAAATCATAATCGCTCAAGTCACCGGCTGACAATCCGGCCAGCGCTAAAAGATCATCTTGTAATCCCTGGACAGGGGAGTTAATTACCGAAGCGTTTGTGGTTGTCATGGCAAGGGTTTCTCCCGCTTCAACAGGGGTCAGGGCAGTCCCGTCATCCCAGTAAAAATAGCCGTCCAATAATGCATCAACGGTATAGGTTATACTGATTGTGCCGTTTGGATATCCTTCCGTACCAATAGCGCCTTCACCGCTCTGGACAGAAAGCGTCATGATCTGCGTACTGTCTAAAAATAATTTGAGGACGCCTGTCTCAAAGGTGATATCGCTTCCCAATATTCCGGTGCCTTGAAATTCATATTCCCCGCTCAGCCTACTGAATGCGGGGTTGGTAATGTAACTGTCAGCGCCTGTTACGCTAAAGAGACCGTAATTTGAAAAGCTAAAGCCGGTACCGTTCGCAGCACCATCAGCGAGGTCGGTAACAACAAGGTTCGGAGAAGTGACATCCCAAAATTCGGAGATACTGATTGCAGATGCGGCACCATCACCGTCATAATCAAAAGCCCAGCCCGCAGCATACCCGGATTGTGTTAACCCGGCAATTAAAAAAAGCCCGATTATAAGCCCTGAAACTCTCTTTTTCATTTTTCCATTCGCTCCTAAAATAGTATTCTTAACTAAAAGCAACTACAATCGGCAGATTCCACCGTGATTATTTATTTTTCTGATTATATCACCTCCCTGAAAGACAGATTTCGAATATCTCGATCTTTGATTAGGATATATCCAGACGATTATCCACAATGCATGGAGGTAGCCTAACATAAACACATTAATCATGCCAAGGGGATTAATGCCCCTGGCCGAAAAATACACGCCCATGATCTGTTAAACAATTCATGACCTGCCGAGCAGTAAAAAATTTGCCCTATCCATAACCGAAGTTAAAAACAGTTTCTACAAAAAATATTCTATAATTTAAAAATTAGCAAACGATTTCCGTTGTATTATTTTTTCCTCAAAAAGCAAAAAACAGTTCTATATTCAATATATTTCAAGACGCATGCTGCATTCAGGGCTCAGTGCATCAGGCGTGTTGGAAAAATCCATTATTTTACAATCCTGCTGATCTTTTTAAATTGATCTCCCCGGGCAACTTTAAGCAGTTCAAACAGTGCGGTTTCAACACTTGTCAAGCTTACACCGGAATCTTTCATTCTTTGCAAACCGATCTCTTTATTTTCCAGACACCTTGAAGAGACGGCATCAGCCACGGCTTGAACCTCATAACCCATATCCGCGAGCTCCGCCGCTGTCTGATAGACGCAGATATGCGCCTCGATGCCGGAAATCAAGATCTGTTGACGATCCAAGGCGTTCAGGGCCTGCATAAAGCGGTCATTCCGGCAACTGCTAAAGCTCATTTTGCTGATGGGCTGCATATCGGACAACAAGGCTGAAATCTCGGGGATTGTGGGCCCTAATCCCTGGGGATTCTGCTCTACCCACAAAATGGGAATATCTAAAATCCGGATACCTTTGATCAGTTTTTGCACATTTTTAAACAAAGCCTCTTTTTTGTCCATCAAATGCGCTAATTTCCCCTGAATATCAACAACCAACAAAACAACGGTTTCAATTTCAAGCATAGTGCGGTCCCCCCATTATTTTGGGTATGCAGTTGACCTGAAAAGCTGTGTCATACCCGTTGACATTTAACATGGGACTTGGTTTCTTGAATAATTTTCAAGCCTCCGGATTGTTCAATTTTCTGAATCGTCGTTGTCCTGGGTTGATGCCCGTCTTCAATAATTACGGTCCCCTCTTTTTTAACCAACCGGCTCAATTCGTTTAAAAATTCATCCGGTTTCTCCACCATGTGAAACATGTCCAGCGCGTAAACGACATCAGCGGTTCCGGGCGTGATGGGTGTTTTATAGTTTTCTGCGAAAACGGCTTCGACGTTTGTCAGCGAAAGTGCCTCAATTTTCTCCTTTACTTTGGCAATGGCAAGGGGGTGTATGTCCACTGCGAAAACTTTGCCGTTTTTTCCCACAGCATCGGATGCAAATCCAATGTACCTGGCCGGGCCGCAGCCATAATCAATAACTGTCTGACCGGGTTTTAACCCCAGAGTTTGAAAGTTTTTCCGCGAATGCCCGCCCACGATATCCAGCAGTTTCATGAACAGTGTCATGGCATTGAAACCAAGATTTGACATTGATTCTCTATCTTTCCCTGAAAAACGATCGCTTAATTTATTAGTTTCCATTACACCTCTTAGATTTTTTAAATAATGAATATTAATACTTTGAAACAAGTACCTTTTTTTGCCCAAGATATCAATAAGGCTATAAAAAAACTGTTCACCCTTCCAAACAAACAGTCCTGGAGCACATCCGGGAAATGCTGCCCCGGTCATGGGAAATAAAAAGAAGCGCCATATTGGATTTTTCCCGGATGGATGTCAGATGGGCCATGATATCAACTTGTAAGGGTAAATCCAAACCGCACAGCGCTTCATCGCAGATCAAAAGTTCCGGTGATACCGACAGGGCACGGGCAATGGCGGCCCGCCGGCACTGCCCGCCGGAGAGCATTCCCGGCCGGCAACGGCCCAAATCCGGGTCAAGGCCCATGGCCTGCATCAGCCCATCTGCCCTTTCCCGGCGTTCCCGCTTCGTGCCGATGCCGAAGGCGGCCATGGGCTCAACGATGGAAGCACGAACAGACAAAAAAGGATTTAAATATACAGAGGTATCCTGCCATACCATCTGGACCCAGCGAAAAAAGTTGCGATCAGGCCGCGTCGTTGCATCGCATACAAGCCGGCCCTTCCAGAAAACCTCTCCGTCATCCGGCGCTTCAACCCCCAGGATAATGTGCGCAACCGTACTTTTCCCCATACCGCTGGCCCCGGAAAGCCCCACCGCTTCCCCGGCCCGGATGCTTAAGCTGAAACCCGACAGCACAGAAACGATTTCCCTGCCCCGGCCGGTATATGCCTTACAGATACCGGTCATATGAAGCAGGTGCGGCTGCATATTCATACGCCCTCTAAAAATTTCATGGCATCAACCAGATCCCGGGTATGGGCATGGCAGGGATTTTCAATCATATCCCGGACAGGACCGGCCTCTATCTGGCTTCCGTTATAAATAACAATCAGTTCAGAGGCAAGTCTTTGAAGGCCCCTTAAATCATGGGAAATAACAATCACCGCCGTTCCCGCATTTTTTGCCAGGTCCCGGATGCAGCGTTCCACAAGCGTCCTGTTAACATCATCCTGACCGGTCGCAGGCTCGTCAGCAATGAGAATACGGGGCCTGACAGCCAGCGCCAAAGCCATCAGGCATCGCCGGCGCTGGCCCCCACTGAGTTCAAAGGGATAACGGTCAAGCGCCCATGCACCTAACCCTGTTGTCTCCAGGGCATAAACAGCCGTCTCTTCCGGGGTCATTTCTCGAATGCTGCCCCCCCTTTTTATAACGGCCTTTACGGCGTCAATCAGATGAACGCCGATTTTCACCCAGGGATCCAGGGCCCGGGCCGGACTTTGGCACAACATCAAAATATCCCGGCCCGGGACCAGGGACTTTTGGGCCCCCTTTTCCGGCAAAACCGGCTCTCCCATGAACCGGACACTGCCGCCAAGCACAGCCAAAGACCGGGGTAAAATTCCTGCCAGGGCCATGGCAGTCAAAGTTTTGCCTGACCCGCTCTGTCCGGTAATGCCTAAAACATCTCCGGGATTTAAACGGAAACCGACATGGCCGGCCAGGCATGTGTTGGATTTTTTGCCGGGCATACCAATGCAAAGATCACTTACATATAAAAGGTCGGGATCAGACACCATCCACCTCTCTTTGGAAAATTTTGCCGGCCATATTCAGGACCGTAACCACCAGGGTAACGGCAACGCCCGGAACAAATACCAGCCATGGGGCCCGGTCCATGTAAATACCGGCCTCCTGAAGCATCCGGCCAAGCTCCGGTGCAGGCGGAGGCGGACCGAGTCCCAGGTAACTCAACCCGGCAAAGGCCAGAATCATCCGCCCTGTTTTTAAAGATGCCCCGGCCAGAATTGGATTTTTAAACTGGGGCAGAATATATGCAAAAACAAGTCGTAAAGGTTTTAAGCCCGCGGTTCTGCCCGCCAGGACAAACTCCTTGTGTGCCGCTGACAATGCAAGCCCGCGGATCAGCCTGGCCCACCAGGGCCAATTGGCTGCGGCGAGCCCCATAATCAATCCCTGCATGGTGCCCCCGGCAAGCCCGGCACACACAATGGCCAACACCAACCCCGGCATGGCCAATCCCATATCAATAAGGCCCCGGAACACGATTTGAGTCCAGCCTTTGGCCAGGGCTGCCCCAATGCCGATCACAGCCCCGATGGCCACCGCCAGACCGGAGGCAGCCAGGGCTCCGCCAAGGGACAAGCGCAATCCCCAGATCATGCGGGACAGCACACATCGCCCCAGTTGATCGGTTCCCAGGGGGTATGACGGGCAAGGCGCTTTCAGCCGGCAAAAAATATCGCCTGCCAGGGGATCATGGGGCGCAAAATACGGCGCCCCAATTGCCGTAATCCCGAAAAGGAGGCAAAACATAAGGCCCAGACCCCCCCGGCTGAACATCAAACCCCGGTATGTTTTCACGGATTCGCCCCCATCACGGGATCCAAACGGCGGTGAATCAAATCCGTCAGGCCGTTGACGGCCACAAACGTCAGGCAGATCAGCAGGACAAGCGCCTGGACCATGGGAATATCCCTTGCCATAACCGCCTGAACCGTAAGCCGCCCCAGGCCTGGACGGGCAAATACGGACTCCACAATCATGGCCCCGCCCAAAAGCTGGCCCAGGCATATGCCCCAAAGGGAGATCATGGGCACCAGGGCATGGGGCAGGATGTGCCGGAAAAATATTTTAAAGGACCCAAGCCCCCGGGACCGGGCAAAACGAATGAAATCGGCATCCATGGTTTTGACCAGGGCCGACCGCAGCATGCTGCCCTGGAGCAGGCCGATCCCCAGGGCCAAGGACAAAGCAGGCAAAATAACATGGGCAAAAGAGCCCTGGCCGCTCACCGGCAGAAGTTTAAGTTTCAACGAGATACCCCAGGCCAGCATGATCCCCAGCCAGAATGGGGGCATGGCAGAGGAGAGAACCGTCAGCAGCCCGATCAGGTGATCGGCAAACCGGTGACGAAACACGGCGGCGATCATACCGGAAGCCCCGGACAGCAGCACCACCATGACAAAGGCAACCAGGGCCAGTTCCAGAGTTGGTGCCAGACACATCAAAATCTCCGCTGAGACCGGACGGCCGGTCTGCCAGCTAATGCCCAGGTCCCCGGTGAACACCCTGCCCATCCAGCACATGTACCGCACAGGCCAGGACCGGTCCAGGGCCAAGGTGTGCCGTAACGCATCAATCTGTTCCTGTCCCGGTGCCTGGCTTTGGTTTGACAAAATAATTTCAGCAGGATCACCCGGGCTCAGGGCAAACAGGATAAATGTAAAAAGGGAGATGCCCCACAAAACAAAACCGCCATAGACACACCGTGTGATCCAGTTGGGTGCAGTGATCATGTTATCCGCCTGAAAGGGGCGAATCTGCAGGCACTGTCCAGCAGACCATGGCCACAGCAGATTGCCCTTCATAATAGATACGACCGTTCTTGACATGGGGTTCAAGAACCTGGTCTATGGTTTTGTTCAAAAGCGGTAACGGGCATCCGAACATGCTGAAATAAGACGTGAAATACTCCCGGGCCCGGAGAAACGGCACATCCAGGACTGCCGGCAGATCCAAGGTCTGAACGACAGGGGACCTGCCGGTCTGTTCCAGAAAATTTCGGGCACAGGTCAGATGGTCCCCGGCTGCCGGACAAGGGGTATCCATAACCTTTGTCCATATTTGACGATGAAAGGGAAACGCAGGCGCACCGTTACCCACAACAAGAACGCAAGCATGCTTCGCCAGTTTTTCCATACGCGATACGCCCTGGGGACAACACGCTTCAGGGAAAAACGCAGCAATAGCCAGATCATGGTTCCGGACCGCATCAAGGGAGCCCCAGTCAGCAGCCAGAGGGGCGACCCCTGAGCTATCCGTGGCCCTGATTTTGTCCTTCAATACCCGGATCATGCCCAGGGACTGATCCATAGCCGTCACCCGGCAGCCACAGGCGGCCAGGGCCACGGAAAGATTTCCCGGGCCGCAGCCGATCTCAAGGACGGAACTGCCGGCCGGCGCAAAGCCCTGATCAGCCAATGTTCCTGCCATAACCTCAGCAGACCCCGGACTGAGACCTGCCATCTGTTCCCATAGCTCGGCCACCTGATCATAAAAATCACACCATTTTTCAGGATGATCCTGCTGGGTTTTCTTTAAAAAGGAGCCTTTGCCAAATGCTTCCCACCGCCTGCCCCAGTCCGAATCGGTCATCGTCTAATCTCCCCGGCCTGCACTTTGGGATGCGGCTGCAGGCGCTGCCTGAACCAGCAACGGTCTGAAATTATGATCCATACCGAAAAATGACAACCGGTCTGTGTGAGCAAAAAAAGAGATATCATGATACAGCGGCAATAAAGGCAATTGCCGGGCAAAAATTTCAGACAAACGCCGGTAACTCTCCTTTTGTTCCGCTG
>JAKSBO010000876.1 GCA_022361095.1 Desulfobacterales bacterium
ACTAACCTTCCTGCGCCGCTTCTCAACTTCTTCTTTGTGCTTTTTGCGCCATTCAATTAATTCAAGAACCCCTTTGCGGAGCTCTTTTTCTGCCTTGAAGCCGATTTCCGTCTCCGCTTTGACAGGACAGCCCACCCTGTTTTTAACAAAGGTCATGCCGCCGGGTTTATATTCAATCTCAAGATTCGAGCCGGTTAGCTCCAAAAGAAGTTCTGCAAGCTGCTTGATGGAGGTTTTTATTCCTGTTCCCACATTGTAAAACTGGTCTGTGGCATCTGATTTCATGGCGCATAGATTGGCCCGGGCACAGTCAACAACAGAGACAAAATCATAAGCCTGTGAACCGTCGCCGTACACAATGGGGGCAAATCCCTGATCAAGACGGTCCAAAATTTTCATGATCACGGCAATATAGGTGCCCTGATAGTCTTGCCGCGGACCGTAAACATTCATATACCGCAGGCCGGTGTAGTCAAAATGCTGGTCCGTATCTTTATACCGGTGATGCAGGGAACGGCACAAATGTTCGCCGGCGATCTTTGTGGCCCCGTAAAAGTTGGTATTGTTATAGGGATGATTTTCCTCCATGGGTTCATGAAGGGCATCCCCGTAAACAGAGGCGGAGGATGAGTAGACCAGGCGCTTGACGCCGTTGTTGATCATGGCTTCCAGGACGTTAAAGGTCCCGCCGATATTGACTTCAAAGGCGGAGCGCGGATAGTCGTAACAATGGAGAAGCCAAAGGGCGGCTAAATGAAAAACCCCGTCAACGCCCTGCATTGCTGCATTCAGAATATCCCGGTGCAGCAGATCCCCGCCAAGTTCGAAAACTCGGACCCGAGAATCCTTTAATGCGGATGCAAGATTATCTTCAGTCCCCCGGGTGAAATTGTCGAAAACACGGATTTCTGATATATCCTCACAGGTCAGCAGATCGACCAGATGTGATCCGATAAAACCGGCTCCACCGATCACCAGAAACTTTTTCCCTTTTAATTCCATTTAACTCCATTTAACTCCCTTTTTATGTCGCCACGATAGGACAGTGTTTTAATTAATGTGGCCGGATAAGCGGCAATTATTTCAAGGTGCCAATGCTACACCATGAAACATCTTAACCGTCTCAAAATCTCTTTAAGTTTTGACGCCAAAAGTCATCCAATTTGCTCAACCAGTTGCTCAGACACTTTTCGGGGAGACCAGTTTCTAACCATAAATTCCCTGGACTTTTGGCCTATTTCTCTCATTTTGTCCGGATTATTAACCAGTACATCAAGGTGTTTTTTTAAATTAGACGGCGCTGCAATGACCCATGGAAGGTCTGTTGTTTGGGCGAATGATTCAATATGCTGGATATTCCATTGGTCTAACCCAGCTATTACGCACAGTCCCTGACTCAACCCTTCAAGGCTGCTGACGCCAAAATATCCTTGAAGATGATCAAAAAGAATATGGCATTGCCTCTTTAATTTAAGGCACTCTTTATGGGCGGTGTTTTCTATCAGGCGTATTTTTACAGGCGTTGCAGAAGCGTTTTCCATTTCATCCATAATTTGGATAAATTCATCGGTATTTTTAAGATCTTTTCGTGTTGGTGAATGGCAAATTAATACA
The DNA here is from genome assembly GCA_022361095.1 of Desulfobacterales bacterium. Lineage (GTDB taxonomy): Bacteria > Desulfobacterota > Desulfobacteria > Desulfobacterales > Desulfobacteraceae > Desulfobacter. The sequence goes on from JAKSBO010000876.1 coordinate 1,615, forward strand.
GGATGTTCCTGTTTTTCTTTTATTGGAGAATATAATGGATCTTCTATTGGAACCAAATTGGGCTGCCATTTCGCTTCGGGTAAAAGCTTCAATAAATCCGGAGTACTGACCAAAAGATTAGAACGGCCTAATTTCTTATATTTATCCCGGTATTTTTCCGGGTTTCCTCGAAAATCGGGATGGCCGTGGTGGTGATGGACGATCTGTTTTTCTTTGATATAATCTTTGGGAACGAAAGGGCCAAGCTCTATGTATTCATCGGCGGTCATGTGGAAATGAAAAACATCGCTTTCCTTTAACAAACTTTCTACTTCTTCCCATCCATTTTTATCAAGCCAGGGTAAATGGATATCTTTTTCAAACATGAAGTTGTAACGAATCTCTTTAGTGATCAGGCGGCAGCTGTGGCCGGTATATTTGTTAATGGCCTTTGTAAATTCTATGGCGGTTCCTGCAGGATCATTTATGGCTATCATCAATATACGCATGATCATATTATCCAGAACTATTGATTACCCATTCCAAGTCGAATCTGGCAAGGCACATGGAGCAACATTCATTTGAAGATGCCGGAAGGCCTGTCATGGAAGGGGTGGTTTTATACATGAGAAGGATGGTTCCGTCTGTCGCGATTGTCAAAGCTGAATAATCAAACCACTCTCCAAAATCCGTTACCGCTTTGGAATATTGCCAGGTTTCCCCGCCATCAGTGCTCAGACAGACCATGCCGTGCTCCCGATGGACAGTGTCACTATCGGGATTAGCAAAGAGGATAACATCTTCGCCGATTCGGTCAGTCATTCCGGCTTTCTTGAGCAGATCTTTTGGATACCGGACCATGCCGGCGTTGCACCCCTGGGAGAGTTCCTTGAGAATCGCATCATCTTTAGTCTCTGTAAAACAATTTCCATCATCACAACTAAGTGCCGTTTTTCGTCGATGGTCGTCAAAATAGGCCCGGGCATTAAAGTATATATCCCCATTGATTCGTTCCACAAGGCAAGCCTCTCCAGTTCCTTGATGGAAGGCATTTGACCGATAAAGGGTTTTGCCGTTATCGTCACTTAAAATAGCAGTGCTGTAACATTTTCCACTTCTATCGGATATGGATTGGTCGTTATATCTATTGGAGGAGATGGTAATTCTGGCCGGCCATATCAGACGCCCCTTATGCCCTCCGAATTGGAGTTGAATTCCTGGCCCGCTGCCATGGGTGCTACCCAATCGACCTATGCCCTTTATATCGCGATTGGGTCGCCAATCGTTCCAAGACTCCCCATTGTCTTCACTTTGAAGCCACCCGCCGCCGCACATGAGCAGAACGTTACCAGTTTCATAGTCTGTCACCGCCGATCCCATATGCCACTTGGCACCTTGTTTTCGACGAAGTTCAGTGAGCTGTCCCCATGTTTGTCCGTTGTCGTTACTTTTTTTCATCACAATATGGCATTCGCCCACATCGTCGCATGGCGACTGCCATCGTTGCTCGCAAAATGCAAGAATAGAACCGTCCGGTGCTGTAACAATAGAGGGCACATGATAAAAGGCGTTATCTTTTTGTGCAAAAAT
>JAKSBO010000207.1 GCA_022361095.1 Desulfobacterales bacterium
CAAAATCATTGAACCTGACTAACTCGAAACAAAAAGGAGCTGAAATGAACACAAATCTTTCATATCAACAAACCGGGGTAATGACCCGGGTTAATGCGTTTATTAGAAGCACATACAACTGGATGGCCATGGGCCTTGCCGCCACCGGCCTGACTTCATATTTTGTTTCTGAAAGCCCTGCCATGATGCAGGCCTTACACGGCAATCCAATCATGCCCTGGGTGTTATTTATCGGCCTTATCGTCATGTGCGGATTTCTCAGTGCCCGAATTCAAAAAATGCAGGCAAGCACAGCAACAGGCCTTTATATGGGCCTGACGATCCTTTACGGTATCTGTCTTGCCCCAATCTTTATGATTTATACCCAGGCCTCCATTGCCTCGACCTTTTTCATTTGCGCTGCAACCTTTGGGGCCGCAAGCGTTTATGGTATGATCACAAAAAAAGACCTCACCGGTATGGGACAGTTCCTGATGATGGGCCTAATCGGTATCATTATCGCCATGGTTGTTAATATATTTATTCAAAGTTCTGCCATGCAGACCATTATCTCCATGGTTGCGGTTCTGCTGTTCACAGGCCTTACCGCCTATGATACCCAGAAACTGAAATCCATGGCAGTAACCCTTCCCATGGATGCAACAGGTGCCATGGTCCGTAAGGGAGCCATATTAGGCGCCTTAAGCCTTTACCTTGATTTTATGGGGTTATTCGTTCATCTGCTCAGCCTGCTTGGCGTAGCAAGGGATTAAAATTACCAGCACAACTTTTTTAATGAAGCCCCGGAACAACGAATTTTGTTCCGGGGCTTTTTGTTTATGTATACAGAGAGCAACACCGCCCTGCCCTCCTGCCCTGAATTCAGATCGCTTACTGGGGGCGGTCCGGTCTGCGGAGCAGCAGTTGCATGCCGGGACCGAAACAACGTTGCCTTACAATTCCAAGAACCATGCTCACAGTCAAGGCCGTGGAAGCGACCAGCATGAACATCACCACAATCTGGTACCGGATGGCAAGCACTGGGTCCTCACCGGAAAGAATCTGGCCGGTCATCATGCCGGGAAGGAAAACAATGCCCACACCAGCCAGAGCGTTTATAGAAGGAATCATTCCGGCCTTAAGCGCATCCCTGAATATATCCTGTGAGGCTTCAACAGGTGTCGCGCCTAGGCAAAGCTGCATCTCCACCAGATCCCGTTTTGCTTTGAGGTCTGAAAGCAGCCGATCCAGTGACAGCCCCAAAGCAGTCATGGAGTTACCTGCCACCATCCCGGCCATGGGAATGAAATACTGGGGATGCCAGAAAGGCCTGGCCCCGACAATCAGTCCGGTAACGATGCTTGTAACCACCGCATAAACAAAAAGCATTGAGATAAAAGAGGGCAAAACAAAGGGAATGCTTTTTTCCGAAACATTCCCTCTGACAATGCGGACGGCAAATGCCACCATGATACAAAAAAGCAAAAGAACGACCCAGGCAGATGCAATACCGAATATGAAACTAAGTACATAGCCCATGATCGTCAATTGAAGCACGCATCTTGCGGCACCTATGAAAATTGATTTTCCAAGACCGATACGGCTCCACAAGGAAATTGCCCCAGCAAAAGCAATAAAAAGAGATGCAATTGCAAGCTCAGCCACACTAATATCAAGTGCTCCAGTTGTCAACGGCATAAAAAGACCCTTCCCTGATCAATGGTAATTTCCACCACCGGAACTTTTTTAGGTGAAAATGTGTCATGGGTAATCAGTACAATGGTAGTTCCCTGCCGGTTGAGATCCTCCAGAAGCTCATGGACATAACCTTTGCTCTCACTGTCCAGTGAAGATGTCGGTTCGTCAAGAAGCATCGCCTTGGGACCGGTCAAAAGAGTTCGCAAAAGGCTCAGCCGCTGGCGCTGTCCGCCGGAAAGAACCGCACCGGGGTCATCAAGCCTTACATCGTTCATTTTAACCTTTGCAAGCAGCTTTAGCAGATTTTGATCAGGCGGCTTTGCCTTTTCCTTGTTGACACGAAAAAAAAAGGGCTGTAGCAAAATATCTCTGATGGATAGATCGGGGATGGCCGGTATTTGTTGTAAATAGGCTGCCTGCTGCCTCAGTTCACAAGGATTCCAATGGGTAAGATTTTGTCCCAGGAAACTAATTTTCCCTGAGTCCACCTCTTCCAAGCGGTTCATTAATCTTAGAATTGTCGATTTCCCGGTACCGGACGGTCCATGGATCAGGACGAATGCCCCCTGCGGGACAATAAAATTCTGACGTTCCAATATGACCCGTTTTCCAGGCCAGGCAAATGAAACATCATGAAATTGAAAACACGGAATTTGATAATTCATTTTTATATTGGAATTCTGCTCTTTTCCTTCCATTTCCCCTGCCCCACCCTAGCCTATCCAAATCCTAATAGACCGAGAAAGAATTGTTCACAACCATCCTTCTTTTTCTGCCAATCTTTTCAACTCGTCTGTCGGCTCTATCTCTTTTTCTCTGCATAGCTCAAACAGTTGTCTTTGCCGTTTTTGGGTGTCTGATTCAGCCTCAGTCCTGCCGAAGTATTCCAGCATCACAGGAAACCCTTTAATATTATCTTGGTTTTTATCATCAACAAGATTAAGCTTGTTTTCTTTTTTATTCAGTCCGATAATATTTCCAACTGCCCATTCAGGATAGGTGCTTTCCAGAATTCTATGCCAATACGTATATTTTTTTACTCCGGTATTTATCGCCATTTTCCACATCTCCTTCCTTGATTGTTCACTGTAGGCCACCTCAAACCAAAATTCTAATTATTAAAGGCACCCTGTAGGGTTGTATCCTTTTTGTCATATTCAGGCAAACGGAGCGGGGAGGCATAAGCATCCTCCAATTTTCCGGTATCTTTTTAGCTGTAGTATCTTTTCATGGCTGAAAAAAGCCAGTCTCCGGCACGCCCCAAAGGACGATCCTTTGACCAGGCCATAAGAATCGGGGCAGAAAGGATTGCCTCACCCATGTCCACCTGCACCTGTTCCAGACGTCCCGCGCATAGGTCCTCCTTTATTACGTGTTCAGGCAAAATTCCCCATCCCACCCCCTGGAGCAGGAGGTCCCGGGTCAAATATTCATTTTCCACCCACCAAACCCTGCTGCTGAACACCGGAAGTTGTGTTTCCTGTTCCCCTCCCCTGGAAGTCACCTCTATTTGTAAAATCAGGTCAAGGGCAGACATGTCTAAACCAGCTTTTCCCAGACCATGTTTTGGATGGGCGACCGGAATAAAATTCATTTTTCCTACAATTTGAAAATCAGACCTGGACTTCCATCTGTCCAAAAGAATTTCTGTGGGCATCATCACGCCAAAATCAATACGGTCTCGATCAATCATATCCCAGACGTCATTGAGGGAGCCCGAAAGAATTTCCAGCTCGGTCTCCGGAAACCGGGTTTTGAAGCTTTTGAGCAAAACGCCGTCCTTAAAGGCTATGTTCGGAAGGGATTCCGAAACAGCCAATCGGACCCTGCTTTCCATGGTTTCGGCCAATGCCGCCGCTTTGGTTTGCATGGATCGACAACGGGATAATATAGCTTCAGCTTCTCTAAGGAACATTTCTCCGGTCATGGTCAGCACCGGATATTTTCCTGCCCGGTCAAAGAGTTCCAGACCTAAATCAATCTCCAGATTGGAAATGGCCATACTTACGGCTGACTGGGCTTTGCCCAGTTTTCTGGCAGCAGCCGAAAAAGAACCTGTTTGGGCACTTGCTGAAAATGCTTCCAATTGATCCAAGGTAAAATTCATGAAATCCATCTATCAATAATTTAGATGGATTTCAAATTTATTCCATCTAATATCAATGATACCTAATAATTGTTTTGAACTCTGTAATTAAAAAAATGTATTTAAAATGACCAAAAAGCCTAAAATGAGGTCTGGATTAGATAGACTTCGCCATTCTATTATTTTTGAGGGGGTTCTTCTCCTGCTCACGATACTGACCCTTAAAAACCTCCTCAATCAACCTGCCACACACATTGGGGGATTTGGAATCCTCATGTCGCTCATAGCCATGGTTTGGAACTTTTTTTACAATTATGCCTTTGACCATATCCTGATTTTTCTCAAACACCCCCTTTATCCGAGGGATTTTAAACTAAGGGTATTTCATTCGGTGTGTTTTGAGGTTGGATTAATGCTGGCGTCAGTCCCTTTTACGATGGCCTGGATGCGTTTCAATTTTATCCAGGCGTTTAGCATGGATATTGCTCTTACCATAGCTGTTTTAGTTTACACTTTGATTTTCAACTATGCTTACGACGCAATATTCCCTGTTCTCCCGGCCTTCCCCATTGAGTGACAGACACGAACAACAGAAATTAACAATACAACATGACAAGACTAAGGGGGTAAAATGGTTGAAATAAAAAAAAGCTATTGCGGACTCTGCCATCCGCGTTGCGGCACCTTGCTACACATCGAAAACGGTAAAATTGTCAAAGTGACTGGTGATCCGGACCACCCGGTTACCCGGGGTGTTATCTGCGAGCGGGGCAGGCTGATGCCGGATCATGTCCATCATCCCCAGCGTCTGAACTATCCCCTGAAGCGAAAGGGAGAAAAAGGCCAAGGGGAGTGGCAGAGGCTGACATGGGAACAGGCCCTGGACGAGGTGGCGGACAAATTGTCCAAACTCAACAACACCATACAGGAAGGGGCTGCCGCCGCAGCCCGGGTATTTGACATTCTCGATGAGGATCCGGGCCTCAGGGAAAAGGAGAATCCCGCACTATTAAAAGAAGGGCCCCTTGGGGTCTCCTTCCACCATGTCTCATTTGCCTATGGGCCCGAAGAAAAACCGGCCCTGAAGGACATCAGTTTGACCGTTGCCCCGGGGGAAGTCCTTGCCCTGGTGGGCATGAGC
>JAKSBO010001093.1 GCA_022361095.1 Desulfobacterales bacterium
GGCGGGGAGCAGCAGATGGTGGCCATTGGCCGGGGGCTGATGGCCCGGCCCAAAATCCTGATGCTGGATGAGCCGCCCCTGGGCCCGGCTCCGGTTTTGCTCAACAGTATTTCTGAGACCATCCGGAAAATTGCCGACCAGGGTACCCCATGCTGCTGGTTGAACAGGATGTGGACCATTCACTGCGCCTGTCAGACCGGGGGTATGTCTTGGAGCACGGCAGAATTGGAGCTGAAATCGCTATGAGAAAATAACCAAAAATGATAATCTTACAGAATTAAATAGGTTCAATATACACTTAAGTTTCAGGTGTGAGGTGATATTATGGGTACAACAGCGTATCAAAATGAAACGATGCCCTTAAAATCGCATTTTGGGGGAAAATTAAAATGGGCGGCTGTTGTTTTCAGCGTTATCCTTTTTATTCTCTTTTGTTTAAGTATTTACTTTGCAGCCAGAAACTATGTAATTCATAAGGCAGAACAGGAGATTGCGAATCTGATCCTCCAACATAGGGGGGTACATCATTATATTCAAAGAAATATGCATCCAGAGCTCTACCTGCAAAAAGAAAATGGGGAAATTAACCAGGAATTCTACTCTCCTGTTATGTTTTCTTCATCTTATATGGTTCGAAACATGCATAATTATATCAATGAAGAGCGGGAAAAGTCAGGTCAGGATGCTTTGTACTACAAAATGGCTGCTGATAGTCCAAGAAATCCGGTCAATAAAGCAGATGCGAATGAATCACGGATTCTGAAAATGTTTAACGACGATCGGGCGTTAACAGAATACAGGGACATTATAAAGATTGACGGGCAGATGTATCTTCAGGTGGCACTTCCTTTTCTAGAGACAACCAAACCATGCTTAAAATGTCACGGCCGCCGTGAAGATTCGCCCCGCCAACTGCAGGAACTTTACCCGGGACAGGGGGGATTTAATGAGAGTGTCGGTAGCATAAGAGCTATTGAGTCCATACGCGTTCCGCTGGATGAGCGGCTGACTATAGCCAATATAGCCATGGCCGCGTTTGCTGTTATCGGATTAGGATTTTTTGCTTTAACAAGGTTTAACCGCCGGCTTCAGACACTGGTCGATGATCAGACTGAGAATCTCAAAAACAGTGAAGAACGGTTAAATTTGGCTATGCACGGTGCAAATGATGGGTTGTGGGATTGGAGTATTCAAGAAAATATAATGGTTTTTGGTGAGCGATATTACACAATGGCCGGTTACGAACCCCATGAGTTTCCATGCGCATTTGAAGAATGGAAAAAACGGGTGCATCCGGAGGATCTTAAAGCAACGGAAAAAGAGATTGAAAAACACATATCCGGTGTTGTCGATATATACCAATCTGAATTTCGTTTTAGAAAAAAAGACGGAAGTTACATGTGGATTAGAGCGAAAGGGCGTATATTTTCCAGGGATAGCCTGGGCAACGCCTTGCGATTTGTCGGCACCCATTCCGACATCACAAGCCTTAAAAATACTGAAATCGAATTGCGGTATTTAAGAAATTCCCTTGAAAATATAATTGATTCCATGCCGTCCGTTCTGATTGGCGTGGACGAATGCGGAAAAATTACCCAGTGGAACAACAAAGCCCGGCAATCCACAGGTGTAACAAAGGAATCCGCACTCGGACAAACATTTCAAACTGTGTGCCCTGCGCTGGCAGATAAAATAGATCTTGTTAAAAATGCCATCAGCAAAAAAAAGGTGTGTTCAGATCTATGTCTCACAAGAAATGAGAATGGCCAGGTCATACATGAAGACATTATCGTCTATCCTCTTATTGGTAAGAGGATAGAGGGCGCAGTGATCCGAATTGATGACATAACTGAAAAAGTCAGAATGAAAGAGATGATGATCCAATCTGAAAAAATGTTGTCTATTGGCGGGCTGGCAGCCGGCATGGCTCATGAGATCAACAACCCCTTGGCGGGAATGATTCAGAGTGCGAATGTAATTAAATCCCGGTTGGGAAATGTTGATATGCAGGCGAATTTGCGTGCAGCGGATGAACTTGGTATCTCCATGAAAAATATCAAATTATTCATGGAAAAAAGAGGTGTTTTCTGTATGATTGATGCCATCCAGGAATCGGGCGTGCGAGCAGCTGAAATTGTCAGCAGCATGCTCAACTTTGCAAGAAAATCAGATGCTAACTTTTCGTCTCATCAGCCGGCTGAACTTATGGACAAAATCCTTGAACTGGCAGCCACAGATTATAATCTAAAAAAACAGTATGATTTTAAATCAATGAAAATTATCAAAGAGTATGCTGATGATCTGCCCCTGGTGTCTTGTGAGGGTACAAAAATTCAACAGGTGCTGCTGAACATTTTTCGTAATGGCGCTCAAGCCATGGGTATGGCAAATATTCATTCTCCCCGATTTATCATTCGAATCTACAGTGAAAAGGCTTCCGAAACGGTTTGCATGGAAATAGAAGACAACGGCCCGGGAATGGATGAAGAGACCCGATCCAAAGTGTTTGATCCGTTTTTTACAACAAAACCTGTTGGTGTGGGTACCGGGCTGGGTTTATCTGTTTCCTATTTTATCATTACCGAAAATCACAAGGGAACAATGGACGTTATTTCAGAGCCTGGTAAAGGAGCAACTTTTATTATCCGGCTTCCGATCCATCGAAAAAATAAATAATATGAATGCGATGACTTTGTCCATACTTCCTCAGAATTTCGATTATTCTCCCCGGCGTTGATGTGAGCTGATAATCCTGACCGGCCGTCTTTCACCAAAAATCCGGAAAAATACCATAAATGCCGGATTGTGATTTTCTTTATTTGATCGAAAAAAAATTGTTTTTCATTGTCGATTCGTGTAACGTGAATAATATCCACAGATTAAAGAGTTTCGATGGTATCAGACACATATCTTCGGTGAAAAATCAGATTTCAATTATACCATCTGTATCGTTAAGGGGATTTGTATAACAGCCACGGGCTGACCTGACATATCAGCTTCCAGGCTCAGCCCACAACAAAGTTTGAAAGATTTGAGTAACTTACACAGACTTTCTTATAAAATAAAAACACCATGCGTTCCGAAGTGGCGAATGAACGGCACTTGACACAATACTCGCTTTTTAGAGCACACCCCCCAAGCATGGTAAAAGAGCTCAGCAAATTCCCTAAGATTCGGTTATAAACAACGGCAATTCAGTCACACTTTAAAAATGGGAGACATCTTATGAGTGAGCAGGGAATATTGCTTGAGTCGGGCACCAACGAACTGGAGCTGCTCGCTGTCCTGATAAATGACCAGGCTTTCGGGATTAACGTTGCCAAGGTTCAATCCATTCAACAATATGATCAAAAATCAATCGCCTCTCTGCCCAATAAGGTGCCGGGAGTTCTTGGCATGCTGCTTTACAGGGACACGACGATTCCTGTAATGGATTTAGCACAGATTCTTGATATTGAAGAGACCATTGAATATGAAAGAGAAATCGTTGTTGTCACTGAATTTAATAATTCTGTAAATGGTTTCAAAGTTAATGGTGTAAGACGTATATATCGGATGTCCTGGAAAGACCTGGTACCACTCGATCAGAGCATCGGGGATACAAATTATTTTACTGGTTCGGTAAGCATTGAAGGTGATCAGATATTGATCGTTGATCTTGAGCATATTTTATCAACTATTTTTCCGGATCTTATCATTGAAGATGTTAGTGAAGAAAATCTTTTAAAAAACGAAAGTATTACAAGAGATCAACTTCAAATTGTTTTTACAGATGACTCTTCAACGATACGAAAGGGTGTGACACATGCTCTGAAATCAGCAGGGTTCTCAAACATTACGGAATTTGAAAATGGTTCTCAGACTCTTCAACATTTAGAAATTAATTTTGGAAACGGTGAACGGAATTTAAGTAAAGTTGTTCTTATAAGCGATATAGAAATGCCCCAAATGGATGGACTGACTTTATGTAAAAATGTGAAGCAGAATTCAAACCTCAAAAACATTTGTGTTATCATGTTTTCAAGTTTAATTAACAAACAGATGATTGCTAAGTGTAATGCGGTAAAAGCTGATAATTATGTCACAAAGCCAGAAACCAACCAACTAATTCAATTGCTGGATGAACTATGTATCGGTTCTGCAGATTCGTAAATCCAGGGCAAGGCTTTTGTCTTTAATTCCGGACCAAAACCATTGTCAATAAGTGTGTTGACTACTTTCGTTATTCCTTTTTGCCCGGGGTCTGTTGCCTACATATCAAACAGGGCTGATTGCGTCACCGGCAACGCTGGAAAATGTGGCGCGAAACCGTTTGGGTGCAATTCCGTAAACCGTTTGAAAATCCCGATAAAAAGAAGATAGTGATGCATAACCGGTCTCCAGTGCGATTTGTGTTACCTGCCTATCTGGTTGGCACAGCGAAAGTGAGGCCATCAAAATCCTGTACAGCCTCAGGTACTCGAATATTGTAATATTCATCTCTTGCTTGAACAGGCGGGAAAGATGCCGCCCGGAATAGGGTATTGCCCTGGTGAAATCCTTTAACGACAAAGGCCCGGCATAATTCTTTTCTATAAATCGGATGACCTCTTCCGATAGGGTATCGGCAGGTTCCGGAAGCCGCACTAACGACACCGTTTTTTTCATCTCTTCAGGCAACATTTTCAAAAATAAATCCAGGCATTCTTTATTAAAATTGCGGGATAAATCAGCGCGGGTGAGAATCTGAATACGGTCAAACAGGGCCGATTCCAGAGGCGTTATGAAAAACAGACGGATTTCGTCATCAGGTAAGGATATTAGATCCCTGGATAGGTAAAGAGATTTATAGGCCACAGGATTTCCCAGTACAATGGAACGATGGGCAAAATCGGCAGGGATAAAAGCGGTCAATGCCCCGAACATGGGTTGCCTGCGGTGTCTATCCACCAGCATGGCCACACCGCTTTGGATTCTTAGTACCTGGTGATGGTTGTGGGCGTGCAGTCCTTTGGTGGAATATTCGGTCATGGTTCCAGCCATAGTGCGGACATCAACACCATGGGAAGTCAAATTAATTTGGGGAATGTCCGGAGGCATGTTGTCACCGTATAGTTAAATGTCCATATTTGAGATGAAAATGACTTTATTTCTGATGCAGGTCAATTGTTTTTTCATATAGTATGCACCGTAAGAGTGAACCTGCAATTCAATATAACAGCCATGGGCTGACCTGACATATCTGCTGCCAGGCACAGCCCACAACAAAGCTTGAAAGATCTGAGTAACATACCCAGACTTTCTTATAAAAGGAAATTCAATGAAAAAACGACAACTGGGAACACAAGGCCCCATGGTTTCGGCTATAGGGCTGGGATGCATGGCCATGAGTGAATTTTACGGACCGTCTAATGACGAAATGTCTAAAACCGTAATCCGGTCCGCCCTGGAACAGGGCGTAACCATGCTGGACACATCAGACCAGTATGGGTTCGGACATAATGAAGAACTAATCGGAAATGTTTTAAAAACGTGGTCCGGCGAGGTGTTTGTGGCCACCAAATTCGGTATTGTACGCAAACCCGGAGAATACGCCCGGACCATTTGCGGCCGGCCTGATTATGTCATAGAGGCATGTGAAGCCAGCCTAAAACGCCTGGGCCGGGAAACCATTGACCTTTATTATGTTCACCGCGTGGATGAAACTGTGCCCATTGAGGATACAGTGGGGGCCATGGCCGACCTGGTAAAGGCGGGTAAAATCAGATACATCGGCCTGTCCGAGCCCGGCGAGACCACCCTGCGAAGAGCCCATTGCGTACACCCCGTGGCCGCAGTTCAGTCCGAATACTCTCTGTGGACAAGGGATGTGGAAGCCCGGATATTGCCAACAATGCGGGAACTCGGCGTGGCCCTTGTGCCTTACAGCCCCCTTGGCCGTGGCGGGCTGACAGGCAGGTTGACCTCCGGGACCATTTCCGGGCCGGGGGATTTTCGCAGTCTGCTGCCCAGATTTTCTGAAACAAACATCCAGGTTAATCTTGTGCATACCCGGCATCTTCTGGATCTGGCCGCATCCAAAGGCGTCACCCCGGCCCAGGCCGCCATTGCCTGGCTGCTGGCCAAAGGTGATGATGTGGTGCCCATTCCCGGCACCCGGCATCTGACATATTTAGATGAAAACCTGAAGGCCCTGGACATATGCCTGTCCGCCCAAGAGATGCTGATGCTGGACCAGGCTTTTTCCCCCGGCGTTATACAGGGGGAGCGTTACACACCTGAAGGAATGGCCGGCCTTAATAAATAGTGTTTCAACGCAATATTCAACACAGAATTCTCTGTTTCAGGTAAATAAGAATCAAAATGACTTGCTGACAAACCGCAGATGTTCATGTTATCCATCCTTATAACGGCCATGGGCCGACCTGGTCTATCAACACCCAGGCTCGCCCCACAACAAAGATTGAAAGAACCCAATGACTTATTGATCTCTTTCATATAAAAGGTCAACCGGCATAAGGAGAAAGTTTTGAATCAGGTCAAGATACTGCAAGATGGGAACGAATCATTCAACGTTTTGGTACACAAATCCAATACAGATGCCCCAGTGGTCATTTTTGCAGCAGGGGCCGGCGGTCTTCCGGAACGGTATGCCACGCTTCTAAACACTTTGGCTGAATTGGGCTGTACGGTTGTTGCACCCCATTCTGAAAGGCTTATTTCGCCAGTCCCGGATGAAGCGTATTTGGTTTCCAGGGCAAGGCAATTGTCACTTGCTCTCGACGCATTCTCTAAACCCGTTACAAACGTGGTGGGTGTGGGGCACTCTATTGGTGCTGCCGTTCTTGTTGCGTTATCGGGAGGGCAGATGTGGTTGGGGCCGGGCCGGCGTGTAAAGAACATCATACCGGATAGCCGGTTAACGCGTTTATCCCTTCTGGCGGCACCCACCGATTTTTTTCAGGCCTCGGGGGCA
>JAKSBO010000970.1 GCA_022361095.1 Desulfobacterales bacterium
AAAGGGGGAAAACCATTCGGTTTTCCCCCTTTTAAAGTATCTGCCGGCAACCGGTTAAAAAGTTAACCGGTTGCCGGAATAATTACATTTTTTTATGGCAGTCGCCGCATTTGGTGCCGACTTTCAAGCCTTCTGCCTTGTGGCAGCCAATGCAGTTTTCATGGATGGCTGATTCAAGGTGCATGATGTCAACAGGTTTTTTCTTGTCTTTGCCCTGGAAGGTTTTGTCCGCTTTTTTGGCCTTTACGTGGGTGTGGCATTCTTCACATTTTTGAACATCATCGCCCATTTTGAGATCGGCAAGGGGTTTGCCGTCTTTGTCATGATGGCAGCTTCCGCAGGATATTTTGTACTCTTCAGCGTGCTTTTTATGTGTGAATTGAACCAGTTCGGTCGGTTTCTTCGCATCCGGGCTTTTTTTGCGTTTTGCATCCAGAAGTTTACTCTTCATTGTGATGACATCGTCTACTTCAGTACCTGCCTGGATTCCTGAAGCAGTGAAAAATACGGCAATTCCTGCAGCCAACAGGATGGTAAATAATTTCTTGCTCATAATAACCTCTTTTCTCCTTTAAAAATTAAAACTATAGTGAGTTTAACGGCTGAACAGCCGATTATATCTTTTAATCCATTCACGCCTTTTTACACCCAAGCCCCGGTTAAAGTCAATATTTCTCTTCTTCGGCTTCCGGGTCTATGGGGTTTTCTGTCTTGGGATCGTTTTCGGACTCTTGGTCTTGGAAGAACGACGTCTCGTCATCTTCCTTTTGGGCTTCCTCCCCGTCAAAATTGTCATCCGCTTCCTGAACAGATGCTTTTCGGGAAAAGATGGTGGCGCCGATGATACCGACTTCGTATAAAAGAATCAGCGGCATGGCCATCATGACCTGGGTAACCACATCCGGCGGGGTGATGATGGCTGCACCTACAAAAAACAGGAGAAGTGCATATTTCCGGTTCTTTTTTAAAAAGGCCGGGGTTACAAGGCCCATGCGGGACAAAAAAGTCAGGACAAGGGGCAGCTCAAAGACAAACCCGAAGGCCAGAAGCATTTTAGATGCAAAGGAAAGATATTCCTTCATGGAAGGCATGGCCTGGATGGTTTCCGTAGTAAAGCCTAGGAAAAACTGAAACCCGTAGGGAAAAACGATAAAATAGCCAAATGATGAACCGGCTATAAAGAAAATAAGGGAGAGAAAAATTATGGGCAAAAGATATTTTTTTTCGTCCCTGTACAGCCCCGGAGAGACAAACATCCAGAATTCATAAAACAGCACCGGGGTCGCAAGGATAATGCCTCCCAGCAGGGCCACTTTCAGATAAGTGAAAAAAGCTTCGGGCAATCCTGTAAAAATCAGTTTTGCATGGCCGCTTTTAGCCATGGCGGTTACCAGGGGCGCCGTTAGAATATCAAACAGTTGTTCTTTGAAAAAATAGGCGCAGACAAACCCCACGCCCACGGCAATGAATGACCGGACCAGCCGGTCCCGCAGTTCTC
>JAKSBO010000944.1 GCA_022361095.1 Desulfobacterales bacterium
CCCCGGTGGCCGAATGTGGGAGAAAAACTCATTGCCGGGGATCGCCGTATTTATATCTCCACCTATCCGACCATGCTCAATATTCTTCGGGAAAACCACCGGAAGCTCTCCCCCCATTTTTTTGATTTGATTGTTGTTGATGAAAGCCACCGTTCCATTTACAACACCTTTGGGGAAATCCTCGACTATTTCAAAACCATGACCTTAGGGCTTACCGCAACGCCCACCGACATCATCGATCATAACACCTTTGAGCTGTTTCATTGTGAAAACGGCCTGCCCACCTTTGCCTATACGTTTGAAGAAGCGGTTAATAATGTCCCCCCTTATCTTTGCAGCTTTCAGGTCATGAAAATTCAGACCCGGTTTCAGATGGAGGGCATCAGCAAACGTACCATCTCACTGGCAGATCAAAAAAGGCTGATTCTGGAAGGCAAAGAAATCGAAGAGATTAACTTCGAAGGCACTCAACTTGAAAAACAGGTGGTGAACAAGGGCACGAACATCCTGATCGTAAAAGAATTCATGGACGAGTGCATCAAGGATCACAATGGTGTCCTGCCCGGAAAAACGATTTTTTTCTGCGCCTCCAAAGCCCATGCAAGACGGATTGAAACCACTTTTGATCAGCTCCACCCGCAATATACGGGGGAGCTTGCCAAAGTGCTGGTATCAGATGATCCAAGGGTATACGGAAAAGGCGGGCTGCTTGACCAGTTTACAAACAACGATATGCCGCGTATTGCCATCAGCGTCGATATGCTGGATACCGGCATTGACATCCGGGAACTGGTGAATCTTGTTTTTGCAAAACCGGTTTATTCCTACACTAAATTCTGGCAGATGATCGGTCGCGGCACCCGTTTGCTGGAGCCTAAAAAAATAAAACCCTGGTGTACACAAAAGGATGTGTTTCTGATCATCGATTGCTGGGACAATTTTGAGTACTTCAAACTGAACCCAAAGGGCAAAGCGCTTACACCTCAAGTGCCGTTGCCTGTAAAACTGGTGGGACTCAGAATCGATAAAATTGAAATCGCATTAATCCAAAATAAACCCGATATCGTTCTCCGGGAAGCCGGAAAGCTAAAAGATCAGATCCGTCTATTGCCGCAAACCTCCGTGGTGATAAAAGAGGCTGCGGCCCTTCTTTCAGATGTTGGGAAAGCCTCTTTCTGGGATACCCTGACCCATGAGAAACTCCACTGGTTGCGAATCCATATAAACCCCTTGTTCAAAACCTTTTCAGATGCGGATTTTAAGGCCATGCGCTTTGAAAGGGATCTGCTGGAATACTCACTGGCAGTGCTGAATGAAGAAACGATAAAGGCCAAAACCTTAAAAACAGGTATCGTCGAACAGATCCGTGAACTTCCGCTCAGTGTTCCCTTTGTCAAACTGGAGGAAAGCCTGATACTATCCGCCCGGGGCAATCATTACTGGTGCAGCATCAATGACCGTGATCTGGATTCCCTGTGTGACAGGCTCGGCCCTTTAATGAAATTTCGTGAACAGGAAAACCCCGGAACCAATCAGATTCACCTCAATCTTGCCGATAAACTGCACAACAAAGAGATGGTGGAATTCGGCCCCCAGCATGAAGCAGTGAGCATTTCCCGCTATCGTGACATGGTGGAAGCACTGATTATGGAACTCACGAACAGCCATCCAATACTTCAAAAATTAAAACACGGCAGGGACGTTACTGCTCAAGAAGCCCAGGCGCTGGCCGAGCAACTTCATTCAGAACATCCGCATATCACCGAAGGATTGCTGCGGCAGGTGTATAAAAACAAAAAGGCCCGTTTTATCCAGTTCATTCGGCATATTCTGGGCCTTGAAAAGCTGAAAAGTTTTCCTGAAACCGTCAGTGAGGCGTTTGAGCAGTTCATTCAACAACACACCACCCTCAGCAGCCGCCAGCTCGCATTTTTAAATCTGTTGAAAGAGGTGATGATTGAACGGGAAACCATTGAAAAGAAAGATCTGATCCATGCACCGTTTACCGTGATACACCCCCAGGGCATCCGGGGCGTGTTCAGCCCGGCTGAAATCAAAGAAATATTGTCGCTAACCCAAAGGCTTGTTGCATAATATGACAGAAAATAACCGCACAGAATACAAACGGGAACTCACGGACGGCCTGGAAAAAGAAGTCGTTGCGTTCCTGAATTATAAGGATGGCGGTATCATCTATATTGGTATCGATAAAAACGGAAACATAACAGGTGTAAATGATTGCGACAGCGTTCAGCTTGTGATCAAGGATCGCTTAAAAAACAATATTCAGCCCTCCATTATGGGATTGTTTGACATCATCCATGAAGAACACGAAGGTCTTGATGTTATCCGCATTACCGTTGCAGGCGGCCTTGAAAAACCATATTACCTGAAAAAATATGGCATGACAGAAAAAGGATGTTTCTTAAGGGTCGGCAGTGCTGCCGAACCGATGCGGCAGGAAATGATTGATTCCCTATACAGCAGCAGAGTTCGCAACACCATCGGCCGTATGGAATCGACCCGGCTGGAGCTGACCTTCGAGCAACTCAAGATCTACTATGATTCACGGGGTCTGACACTCAATTCCGCCTTTATGCGGAACCTTGAATTGCTGACACCGGAAGGCAAGCCCAACTATGCCGCCTACCTTCTGGCCGATGACAATGGTGTCTCTGTCCAGGTTGCCAAATACCTCGGCACCAGCCGGGATGAATTGATTGAAAACCGTGATTACGGCCGGTGTTGCCTTGTCAAAGCCCTCAAAGAAGTTCTTTCCCGAATGGATATCGAAAACACCATCTACACCCGGATCGGAAAAATCGAACGAGAGGAGCGGGCCATGATTGACCCGCGTGCTTTAAGGGAAGCCGTTGTGAATGCCATCGTTCACAACGAGTACGCAAACGGATCATCACCCAAGTTCGAATTCTTTTCAGACCGCCTGGAA
>JAKSBO010000949.1 GCA_022361095.1 Desulfobacterales bacterium
ACATCAAATCCCAGGAAATTATCGACAAATACGGTGAATGGATTGGCAAATCTTACCCGCTGTACACCGTCCACGGCAAGTTCCGCGCAAAAGGTAAAGGCAGAGGTCGGAGGAAGAACCGCAGGCATGGATTCCGGGGTGGGGTATTCCGTAGTTCTGACCTCAATGCGTTCCAGTTCGGTGACATCATCTCCGTTTTCGTCCGTGATAAATGCCTTATTGTCACCGGTTGTTACCAGGGTCACGGCCCGGGTGCCGAATTCATCGGTTACAGGGGTAGAGCGGTGTGTAAACACGGTTCCTGAGTTACCGTCAAAAGTAATTGTTGTGGAGGCCGTATCCGTCTCTATCATCTGGATCGTGTCAAAAACCGCAAAATCGTTCCAGGGGACATATGCCTGTCTGTGAACGGGAATTAGCCCTTGTTTGGTATAAGCAATGATCATGTCCTGCCCGCCCTCTGCGGGAATGGCAAACCGGCCGTCATCATCTGTAACGGCAGAGCCGTATTCAGGGTGTTCAAACACCATCACTGTGACACCGGATAAAGGCGATCCGGATACATCCGTGACCAGTCCGGTGAGGATGGCAAGCCTTTGGGACTCATATTCATCAAGGGTTGCGTCTTCCGGGATAAGATCTTCGTACTCTTTGCCGAAAGAACTTTCCGGCAGGCTTTGGGGTGTGAAAAGAACCTTAACCGTTACGGTCTTGCTGGTGGTACCAAAGCTGTTGGTGGCCGTAATGGTGTAAATGGTGGTGTTGTCCGGGGTTACCAAGGCTGTGGTTCCGGAAACCTTGCCCACGCCCTGGTCAATATGAACCAGGTCTGCATCCCCAACGGTCCAGGCAAGCTGGGCGGACTCGCCTTTTGAGATTGAGATCAGTTCATTGAATACGCTGAGCTCAGGGGGCCCTGATACTGAGAGGTCCGCAGACGCCGTGACTATATCGCCGTTCAGTCCCCGGGCTGAAATAATATAGGTGGTGGAGGTTTTTGGGGAAACTTCCGTGCTTCCGCTTAATGCCACATCGCCTATCTCCGGCGAAATCGTGCAGGATGAGGCGTTTTCCGAACGCCAGGAAAGGATCGCAGAGTTTCCATTGGTAATGGACTCGGGGGAGACACTGATAGATACCGTTGGGGCGGGGATGTTGACGGTTACGGATACACTGGCTGATACCTCCTGGCCCTCTCCATTTGCGGTCAGGGTATAGGTGAGGGATTGGGTTGGGGAAACAGTCATGGAACCTGTCGCATCTACCGTGCCGATGCCGTTGTCAATGGTGACGGTATCAGCATTTTCCACGTCCCATGACAATTGGGTGCTCTGCCCTGTTTCAATGGTTTCCGGGTCTGCAGTGAAAGACAGGATGTCAGGCTGGGAAGCACTAGTCCCGTCATCAAGTTCAAGGGATATGGCTGCATTTTTCTTTCCGACAAAATAGAGTATTAAACGGTTTGTCTTTTTTAGTTTGGCAGAAATTTCAAGGGTCTCCTCTGTGCCCGTTAAAAATTGTTTTAACGGGATAAGCTTAAAATTGAATATGGCGAATCCCCGTTTAAACTCACTGCCGGTTTGTTTTCGGAAAATGATTTTTCCTGTGCTGTATGTTGAACTTAATCGAATTTTATTTAGTGATAAGTGATGATAATTCCTGGAAAAAATATTTTTTGCATCTGCGGAAAAAATAACTGGCCCGTACAATGTTTGCGCATGGACAAAGCACGGCAATACCAGCATAATAAAAGCGATTGACGCATAGATATTTTTTTTCATGATCTCTCCTTGGGGTTTGTCATCAGAATATCTTTTTCCATGAACTGAACGAGAGAAAATTACTGAACCGGAAACAATGATAGTTTGTGTTATAGATCAACGTTCTTGGGTATGTCAAATAAAAAACAAGATATTAAGTAATAAATGCAATAGTTTGCATGGGGGTAAAATCATAAACAGGCTTAATCCCTGCAGGCAGGGATGGTGAGTAATTCAGGGGACGAGACCAAATTAATAAAATCGGCTTTCTGATATTTCCGTTTCGATGTCCCCGGAATTTTGTAAGGAAGCCTGAATGACCTGCACATAAAAATAAAACAGGCACACCAATCCGGAAGACGGTATGCCTGAAATTTAAAGCTCCTGCAGTGTGATTAACTTACATTTCGAACCGGATACCTGCCATGCAATTGATGCCCGGCATGGGATAGCCCGACTGGTATTCATAATTCTGGTCGGTCAGGTTTTCACCGGCCAGGAAC
>JAKSBO010000552.1 GCA_022361095.1 Desulfobacterales bacterium
GCCGGCAGGATAAACAGGCTTTCGATCAAAGAGACGCCAAAGACTGCCACCACCACCAGAGGGATGGTTTTAAACATCTTTCCCAGAACGCCTGGGATGAACATGATGGGCATAAAGGTGACCATATTTGTGATCACGGAAAAAAATACGGGAACAGCAATGCTTTTTGCCCCATGGATGGCGGCATCCAGAAACCCCATGCCCCGGGTTCGGCAATGATAAATATTTTCCCCCACCACCACGGCATCGTCCACTACAATGCCCAAGGTAACGATAAAGGCAAACATGCTGATCATATTGATGGTAAAATTGGTTGTGGACAAAAAGATAAAAGACCCTAAAAATGAAATGGGGATGCCCAAACTGACCCAGAAGGCCAGGCGGATTTCAAGGAACAGGGCCAGGCATAAAAATACCAAGGCAAGACCCAGATAGGCGTTGCGCAGTAAAAGATCCATCCTTTGGGCAAAAAGTTTGGACATATCCCAGGCAAGGCTTAACTGAATTCCCCCGGGCAGGTCCGCATTAATGGTTTCTAACATTTTTTTGGTGGCGTCTGCCACCTGGATGGGGGTCTGTTTTCCCACCCGGTAAACAGTAATGGTAACGGACCGTTTGCCGTTAAATGAGGCCCAGGTGTCCAAATCCTCAAATCCTTCCCTGACGGTGGCGATGTCCGACAACATTAGCTGTGATCCATCCTCCCAGGTGAGAATGGGCAGTTTTGCATATTGTCCAGCATAATCTTTCCGGGATTTGATGCGCAGCAGAATGTCTCCGCCCTCGGACTTGATGGCCCCGCCGCCCAGCTCCACCGAATCTGTTGAAATGGCCGCCGCCACATCGGAAAGGGTTATGCCGTAACGCCGCAGGGTGTTGATTGAGATCTCCACTATGATCTCCCGCTCCCGGACACCTTCCAATTCCACCTGGGTGATTGAAGGGTCTGATAAAAGGCGGTCCCTGACATCGTCGGCAAGATCCCGGATGGTGGTTTCCGGCACATCCCCGTGAAGGGCCAGCCGCATCACTTCCCGCTGCCCTGAGGTAATGGTAATCACGGGGTCTTCCGCTTCATCCGGAAAGGTGTCAATCCGGTCCACCTCACTTTTGACCTCCTGCCATAACCGGGTGACATCAGCCCCGTCCATGACTTCTATGGTGATTGATGCACTGCCTTCCAAGGCCCTGGATGTTATTTCATCAATGCCGTCAAGGTCCTGCACCGCCTCTTCCACGGCCAGAATAATGGCGGATTCCACCTCTTCGGGGCTGGCCCCGGGATAGGAGACTGAAATATTAACTGACTCCAGGGTGAAATCGGGGAACACCTCCTGCTTGATATGAAACCCCATGAAAAGGCCGCCCACAAGAAAAACCACCATGAGCAGATTGGCGGCCACGGTGTTGCCGGCCATCCAGGCAATGGCACCTTTTGGGCGCTGCCCTGCAGGACCGGGAAGATTTGTTTTTTTTTCAGACATTATCACCCCTCCCTTAAAGCCAGGGTCAAGGCCATGCCCTGCACAGGTGCGGGAAGATCGGAAGAGATCACAAGGTCACCCGGGGAAAGCCCGGACTGGATGAATACCCGGTCATTTTCAATCCACACGGGCGCCACCTTGCGGATTTCCAGGTGTCCGTCATTATAAATCCATACGCTGGAATCCTCCCGGACCAGGGTCCGGGGCACAGAAAAGGTCTTGTCAAAGGTGTGGCCTTCAATGAGCGCTTCAACGTGATCATCCAGCAGCATGGGTGCACGGCCTTTGGCAGGGCCGAGCCCCAGGGGATCATCCACCCGGATAATAACGCCGGCCATGCGGCTTTGCTCGGTTACGGCGCCCGTGGTCCGCACCACACGTCCCTCCCATTCCCGGCCGGCATAGAGGGAGCGGATGCGCACAAGGTTGCCGTTGGTTTCGTGGGCCCGGATCCGGTCCAGGCGGTCCAGGGGGACATGGACTTGTACCTGGTAACAGGTCACGTCCACCAGGGTGGCAAGGGCGCCCTGGGCTGTGGCCATGGCACCTGCATCCACCTCTTTGGACCGCACCAGTGCATGGAAGGGAGCGGTTATCCGGGTTCGTTCCAGGTCCAGGCGTGCGGCTTCAAGGTCACTTCGGGCGCTTTCCACGGCAACCCCGGCCTGTTCAAGCTGGGGTTTTCTCAATACCAGGCTGGTCTCCTTCACCCCGTCAGGCGACATCGTGGCCATGAGCTTGAGTTCTTCTTTGGCGATCTGCTGCTGGCCCTTTTCTATTTCAAAATCCGCCTGGGCCCGGGCCAATGCGTTTTGAGCCTTGCTCACGGCCAGCTCATAGTCTGCCGGATCAATTCGAACCATGATCTGTCCCTTGGGGATTAAGCCGCCCTGGACAAATTGGGGCGCCACCTGGATGACCGTGCCGGACACCTGGGATTTAATCACCACTTCCCGGTCCGGCTGAACGATTCCCATGGCCCGGATTTGTGCTGTGACCCGGCCGGGATTCACTGTCATGACATCCACCACCGGGGCGGTTTTTACCGC
>JAKSBO010000212.1 GCA_022361095.1 Desulfobacterales bacterium
TGCAATATACAGGGTATATGGCCAACCCCGCTGCCAATCGTAATAAATGCACTAAAACGTAATTCTACATGGGTTTCAATGTATGAAAATTTGCCGGATATAGACGTATTTCAGGAGTGATACCCATGGGGAAATTGATTGATAAAAAGAATAAAAGGTGATTACAGGATCGTCAAAATTTTGAGAAGTTGTTTTCAGCTATTGGTGGTTTTTTTATGTTTTCATTTAAATTCAAGCACGGCCTTTTGTTCTGAAATATACTATCATGATTCCCAATCTGAGAAATATTACATTGATGATCAAAATATCTTTCTTTTGTACAAAATTGTAAATTGGTGGTACGACTGCCGGCCAGAGGACAACGACCTGTTATGTGGCAAAACCATTAGATGTACCAATCTTGGTAATGCTTGCATGAAATACACCAAATCCAAGTCGGTTTTAAAGATATCCATACAAAAAAAGCTTGCCGATCAATTATCCATATTTAAAACTTGTAATCAATGTTATGGCCCATCGTATTTACGCTGCATATGGCAAAATGAAAAATATCTTGGCAAAGGGAGAGCCGCTCCGACAAAGAGTTTAAATCAATTTATCTTCCTTCATATTAATGAAATCCAGGCCCGGATTTTAAAGAAAATGGAAAAAGAGATCGTATTCACTGTCCAAGGAAACATTCGAGGATTAATGCATGACGGCAAAATAGCCTTGCATAACGCCGGCAACATTCTTAAAAGGTGCCCAGGTAATGCAGATGATAAGGGCGGCCTTTTTCCGATTACTGTTAATATAAAACATACCGGTACCAATGAGATGATTGCCCAATACCTTGGCTCCTGGTCAAACTGAATACGGGTTAAGGCTGCAAAATTGACATAAGGGTGCTTCTTGCCAGGTTGCCTTTTGGGAAATATGTGGATTAGGGAAGTTTATCTTTAATTCTATTTGGATAAACCTCCACCTCCGGTGGAGGACTCGAAAAGTTTGACAGTTCCGGGAGTTGAAAATAAACAACCTTCCTAAAGTTAGCCGCTCAAAGCTATTAAAGGAAGGTTGTATGAAAGATTATAAAGGCTTAAAGCATTCAACGTGGTATTGCAAGTATCATGTAGTTTGGATTCCAAAATATCGGAAGAAAGTTGTTTACGGGCAATTACGCCGGGAACCGGGGTCAATTCTACATGGTTTGGCAAAACAAAAAGAATGCGAGATCGAAGAAAGTCATTTGATGACGCCTTTCAATATGCCGGAAATCCAGAGATTGCATTAAATGAAGCAAGGCGAGTCACAAAGACCGGTGCGCATATTTTGATTATGGTTTGGGGGCAACCGGATGGGATGGAATTTGCCTCAGTGCTTGCCGCATTGCGTAATCTTCATCCTCCACGTCCGTCCGGCGCACCTGGCCCATTTGCTTTGTCGGATGAAACAGCCCTGCGGGCATTTGCAGCTAACGCAGGGCTCAATCCACTTGAGGTGTTCGATATCAGTTCTATCAGAAGGTATCCGGACTTGTCCGTAGCATTGCGCGGTCTTTGTTCCGCTGCAAATGCAGTGCGGGCTGTTGAGAATTCAAATAAGGCCGCCGTGGCAAAAGCCTATACGGACGCTTTGGAGCCGTTCTGCCAGTCGGACGGAAGTTACAGCATCGGTGTAACCTTTCGATGTCTGGTAGCTCGTGCTTGGAGAATCTATAATGAGAGACATGGAGCAATCACACCTTCTGTGATTTTGCCGTTCATTATTGGTCACGTTCGGCCGTATTAATACACTTCAACCAGCCAGTTTTTTGGTCTCCATGTCAATGATGGCTCTTAACTCACGGGTAACAGAACTATAATCAGTGTATTGTCTTCCATAATTTATGTTGAATTGAAAATCAATGTTGCCCATATTTTTGCCTTGGGTGTGCTGAATCAGGGTTTCCAGTTTATCAAGGGCCTTGGCAAGCTTTGCCTCTTGGGATTCGGCATTTTCATATTCATCCCAGAGTCCCAGGATTTTTTTTTGCAGTTCCGGGGATAAAGGCCGGGCAAGTTCCATTAAGTCTTTTCGTTCTTCCATGCCCTTGTTGTTTATATCGTCTGTCTGGTCTACCGCCGGAATATCACCATTCATGGCTTCACCAAGATCATGTATGATGCACAGTTTAAGCAGTTTTCCAATATCTATTCCCGGGAACTCTTTTTCCAGCACAACAGCCATCAGGCAGAGCCGCCAGCTATGTTCGGCACTGCTTTCATGCCTGCCCTTTGATGTGTATGCACTGCGGGTGGTATCTTTAAGCTGTTCCGAATTTTTGAAAAATTTAAGTATCCCTTCCAATTGCCCGGTATCCATACTTTTATACTCCTTTGTTTTTATCAATCTGTATGTTACGTGGTATTTTTAATTTTCAGACACTATCTAAAACCATAATAACTAAAAAGGACATTTGTCCCGGAATAGAATTATGAAGTCAATAAGACCGGATCTGGCAGGACAGATCCTGGAATCGGTTGAAAAGAGGATGGTAACACACCCGGACCAGGTCAGAGCGCGTAAGGTTTCTCCCGGAAAAATGATAATTGCCCAGGACGGTGCCCCAGAGGCGTTGTTTTTTATTCTTCACGGAAAGGTGAAAATTTTTCATACGACCTTGAAAGGTAGTGAATACCTCATGGCCGTGGCAGGTCCCGGAGAACTTGTGGGTGAAGTGGAAATCTTGACCAATGAAAACCATGTCTGTTCGGTTAAGGCTTTAACCGGTTGCCGCCTGGGTGTTGTAAAAAAAACAGCTTACCTGGCGTGGCTTAGGGAGGATCACCACTTCTCCCTGCTGGTGAACCAGGCCATCTGTTTCCGTCTCCGGAAAATCAGTGCAAGGGCGGCGATGCATTTGATATATCCCCTGGAGTATTCCGTACTCAAGTATATCAAGGATGCGGTTCAGGCAAGCCCGGTTCAAAGGCTGCAAGTGTCAAGAAAAGAGCTGGCAGAGTACCTTGGCACCAGCCCAAGGAGTATCAATCGCATACTGAAAAAACTCCAGGAACAGGGCATACTCTGTGTTGCCAAGGATGAAATCCGCGTGGTGTCCATGGACTTTCTGGAACGGTTTCTTTTAGTTCATGAACACTAAGCCAAAGATAATGGAGGACACCGGACAGGAGTGCCCATCATCTCCATTCAGCCTGAATATTGTGATTTTCTTTTTTTTAACCCTCTGCTTTCAGTTCTTCTCATGTATTTCCGTGAGAATGTATTCAAAGGGGCCGTCCTTATCTTTTCCTTGTTCCCTGACAATGAAGGCACCCAGACCATCCTGTGAAATCCAGCAGGTTGACCGGCTTTCTTTTGTTTTTATATCAAAGACTCTGGAGGAAAATGTTTTTTTTGCCAGGGTGATTTGTTCATCTCTTTTAACGGCAATGTCTGCGGTGGTGATTTTCAGCTCAGACGTATCCAGGATTCTGATGGTTTTCTGCTTTTTGGGGGGCAGTTTGGCCAGACAGTCCGGCAATGTACTACAGGTCGTATCAAATCGGTCTAAGGGAACGGATACATCCCCTTGCTCATCATCGCTGTCTGAAAGCAGATCAATGGTCATAAATGCAATGTCGGCATAGGGAATCGTCCGGGCCGCAACAAATGCGCCAAGATCCACAACCTGTTTTTCATCCAGCTCTTTTTTTGTGAGCACGTTGCGGGCACTGCACCACAGGGCCTGGTCAAATTGCCTGCCAAACAAATGCCATTTTTTTTTGCCCTCAATAATTTTATGGTCAAAGCTGACAATCCCTGACGGGTTTTGTTCAACCACACTTTTTTGTTCAAGGGTCCAGGTACCCCAAAATCCTTTTACCGCTATATTTGTGACGGTCTTAACCTGTATCAGATCAGCAGCAGATGCCTTTGGCCGGGACCGGATCATTACAGTTTCCCCGATTTTTTTATCCTTGAGCCGCAGATCATATTTGCAGGTTATGCTATGGATCTGCATCGCCGCTGCAAAGGCGGATGTATCCAATACGAACAAAATTTCAGCCGTAAAAAGTATTACTACAGCATAAAAACATAAATTATTCTTCATGCGCTTCATGTCCTTCATGGTAAATCCACAATATTGGTGCTTATTAAGTTAACCGTCCTTATCACTGCATTGATTTTTGTGCCGAAGCCGGTGATACAAATTTTTTTAGTATTCCTGCCGCGTGTTTCACATCATGCCCCACATGGACCAGCACCGGGACAATCAACAGGGTGACAGGGGTGGCGAACAACTCGCCCCAGGCCACGGAGATGGCCGCAGGGATCAGATACTGGGCCTGCTCCGAGGTTTCGGACAGCAGGGGCATAAGCCCGCACACCGTGGTCAGGGTGGTCAGAGTGATGGCCCTGAAACGGCTCTTTCCCGCAGTCATCAGCGCCTTAAAACAGGAAGGCGACGTTACACTGATATCGTTATACCGGGAGAGCAGTACAAGGCTGTCATTGACCACCACCCCGGTCACGGCCAGCATGCCGAAAAAAGAGAGTACGCTTAAGGGGAACCCCATGATCCAGTGCCCGACCACAGCGCCCACGAACCCAAAGGGAATCACGGACATGATTACAAAAGGCTGCCAATAGGATTTCAAAGGTACGGCCAGAAGGGCGTAGATCAGGATCAGGATCATGGCAAGCGCCCGGATCATGCCCCCTTTCATCTCCCCCATATCCTCAAACTCCCCGGCAGCCTTGACGGTGAGTTGGGGATAAAGCCTTTGTAGTTGAGGCGTGATATCCTCTTGAATCAACTTCAAGGCTTCCCCTGCGCTGATAACCGCTTTATCAAGGTTTGCCTTGATCTGGACCATCTGTTTTTTATCCTGGCGGACAATGGCGGCGGGCACATACCCGGATTCAATGTCGGCCGCCAGGGAGAGGGGCACCCATTGTCCGTTATGGGTACGTATCCGGGTGGAAAGAAGATCCTGGATGTATCGGCGCCGGTCCCGGGGGTATTTCACCACCACCTTGACCTCTTCGGTGCCCCGCTGGATCCGCTGGGTTTCAAGGCCGCCGAACGCGTTTCCGATCTGGCCTGCAAGATCCGCGGTTGTAAGACCCAGGTGCCGGGCTTCGGGCTTGAGATGAAGGCGCAGCCTCGGATTGCCCAGTTCCAGATCGTCCCGGATGTCATGGATCCCCTTAACCTTGCCCAGGGCTTTTTCAAAGCGGGCCACCGCATCCTTGAGGATAGAGGCGTCCCGGGCACCCAACTCAAGAACAAATCCCCCCCCGGTTTCAAAAGATCCGCTGAAGGTCAGGATCTCCACCCCTTCCAATGTGCCCACCCGTTTGCGCCAGCGTTTCAGGGTTTCCATGGTGTCTATTTGTCTGTCGGCTTCGGGCTGAAGCTCGGCGTAAATTTCAGCATCGTTGCTGCCGGTTACCGCCGTCATGATCCGGGCAATGGGCGGTTTGTCCGTGCCCAGTTCAGCCATGGCCTCTTTGTTGAGTTTTTCGGCCTGTTTCTCAATAAAGGCGATATGGGCCGCCGTAAGATCCGTTGGTGAACCGGACCGGGTTTTCAAGGTTACCGTGATAATCTGGCCCGGCACTTCCGGGAAAAATACCGTCCTGATCCAGCCGTTGGATATCAGGGATATCCCGCACACCGCAACAGCGGCAAGGAGAGCCAGGGCGGCATAACGGTGGGCAAGGGTCCTTTTCAACACCGGGCGGTAGATGCGGTTATTGGCAAAATCCATAAGGCCTGATGCGCCTTTTTGCACATTGCCCCATATCCTGCTCAACAGGTTCCGGGATTTGGGCAGATCCGACTTGTCCCGGTTTAAGGAGACGGCGGCCAGGTGGGCGGGCAGCACCAGCTTGCTCTCCAGCATGGAGGCCATGACCGAGATAATCACCACCACCGAGAAACTGGCAAACAACTTGCCAATCTCGTTTTCAATGAGCAGCAAAGGGTAAAAGGCAGCCACCGTGGTAAAACAGCCGAACACCGTGGCGGTGGAGACCCGGTGCACGCCTTCAATGGTGCCTGTGACAGGATCAGGGTTCTCTTTTCTGGCATCAAACACGCTTTCGCCCACCACAATGGCGTCATCCACCAGGATACCCAACACAATGATCATGCCAAAGGTGGTGATGTCGTTTAAGGAGTAGTTTAAAAACCGTTCTCCCATAAGGGAGAGGGCGCCTGCCAGGGAGATGGGAATCCCCATGGCCACCCAGATGGCCAGTTTGACATTGAGAAACAGGGCCAAAAGCAGAAAAACGATCAACAGCCCCTGCCAGGCATTGGCGGCCAAAAGCTTCAGCCGGGTCTGCATATAGGTGGCCTGTTCCCCCCAGATATCGATTTTGATGCCCTTGGGCAGCCTGGGACGGACATTGTCAACAATATTGCGGGCCGCCTTGTTCACGGCCATAAGATCGCCTTTTTGGCCGGTGTAGATCAACATGCCCACCGAAGGGGTGCCCTGAAACCTTGCAAAAAACGGCTCTGTTTCAAACCCGTCCACAACCGTTGCAATATCTTTTACAAGCAGTTGGGTGCCGTTGCCCAGGGTGCGGACCCCGATATTGGAAAACCCTTCAAAGGAAAATGCTTTTTTATCCGCCCGGATCACCACTTTCCCGCTTTTGCTTTCAATGGTACCGGTGGAGTAGTCCAGCGACCCCTGATTAATGGCCGATGCCACCTCTTCCAGGGTGATGCCGTAGGAACGAAGCTTGTCCATGTCCACTTCAATGCGGATTTCATAGGGTTTTTGGCCGAACATTTCAATGCGGGTCAGCCTGGGGTGGGATAACAATTCCTCTTTCACCTGCCTGGCTGTCTGCTGCAACGTGATCTCATCCGTGTCCCCGTAGACCTGGACGATCAGGCCCATGACATTGAATTCATCCCTGGAGACCACGGGGCGTTCGGCCCGGTCCGGCAGGTTAAAAATGCTGTTCACCCGGGACTGGATCTCATTTTGAAACCGGTCCATGTCAAACCGGGCCGTTTTCCTGACGGATACCGTGGAGAGCCCTTCATGGGATGTGGATGAAATTTTTTTAACGCCGGGCATCCCTTCCAGGGCATTTTCAATTTTCCTGGAAACGCCCCTGTCCACTTGTTCGGCACTGGCACCGGGATATATGGTTTGCACAGTAATACTGCTAACGGGAAGGGCCGGGAACCCCTCAATGCGAATGGAAAACAAGGTGAACAGTCCCGCGGTCAGGACAAGGATCATTAAGAGATTGGCTGCCACGGGATTTCTGGTGAACCAGGCTGATAATGCATGCATGACTTACCCCCTTTCCCCGGGCTGGACCAAAAGCCCGCCGGCAAAGCTTGCATTGGGATATACCGCAACCCTTAAGGCGTTTTGGCTGCCGTGTTCATCCGAATGGATATAGACCACCCCGCTGCCGTAAAAAACAGGTTTTGCATGTACCGGTTTAAGCCGGTTTTTGTCATCCACAAACCAGACAATTCCCTGTTTGGTCAGGGCCGTTTCCGGAAGGCACAAGAGACCGGCAACCTTGCGGCCGGTAAGTTCGGCCCGGACAAAGGTACCGGGCAGCAGCGGCGGGGTCTGGGACATGGGCTGTGCCACCTGGAGAAACAGGGTTTGCAGCCGGGACCCGGAATTCAGGCATTGTCCTTTCCGTATCACCTGGGCCTGCCAGGCTGCATTTTGCTGGGTGGATACCAGACGGACTGCAACTTTTTTTTCAAGGCCCGGCAACCCATTTTCGTTTTCCTCTTTTTCCCCGGAAAGATTTAAGCCTAAAAGGGCCAATTGCGCTGCAGATACCTGGATGCTTACCTCGGTGGTCTCAATGCCGTAAAGGGTGAAAACAGAGTCCCCGGTTAAAAGGGTCTCCCCGGGATTGACATGGCGTTCAAGGATCACCCCGTCAAAGGGCGCGCAAATTTTTGTGTATGAGAGCCGGGTCCTGGAAAGCGCCAATGCTTTCCGGGCCGCATCAAGGCCTGTCCGGGCAGAGTTTAACTGGGGTTTTCGCATGACAAGGCCCGAGGCGGGCGATCCTTTTAACCCTGAGCGGTCCCAGTTTCTTTGGGCTTCTTTGGCCTCGCGCTCCTCTTTGAGCAGATCAATTTTAGCAAGGGCCACCCGGTTTTTGTCCTGGCTGACCTGGGCCTCATAGGCAATTTCTTCTATTTTTACCAGAAGTTCCCCTTTTTTGACCTGGTTGCCCGGCTGCAGCCGGGGATTCAGATAGACAATGGGGCCGTCAACCCGGGCTTTGATGGTTGATTGCCACAGGGGGGTTGCCTCACCTAGTGCGGTCACCCGTGCCGGGTAGGCAGCGCCGGATACATTTTGGACCGTTACAGGCATGCCTAAAAGCCGGGGATCTGCATCTTGATGAAGCCGGCCGTCGGCAGGCTTGGATTCCAGGAAAATAAAGGCCCCGGCACTGCACAACAGGGCGGTCACAATGAAGATCCCCCATTTGCCCGTAAACATGTGAATTATTTTTTTCATTTATAAACTCCTGTCGTCTTTTTTTCAGCACCCCCGGCAGTTGGGGAACTCCGGGTTCAAAGGCTTATGCCCAGTGCGATTGCCAGGTCCACCCGGTTGCTCAGCCGGTCGGCCCGGGCCTGGTTCAAGCGCAGCTTCACCGCAATTTCCTGCTCCTTGGCAATGAGCAGCGTCTGAATATTGTCCAACCCCTGGCGATACCGGTCAAAAAAGTAACGGCTGCTTGTTTCTGACTCTTTGGCCGCGGTCCCAAGGGCTGTTGCCTGGATTGCCAGCTCCTTTTCCAGGACAAGCGTATTTTCTATTTCAAAAAATGCCTGCAAAACAATGGTATGAAGGTCCTGGACCGCGGCATCTGCCCGGGCATGGCCGGCCCGGGCTTCATCCCGCAGACGCCCGCCTTGGAACAGGGGCTGGAACACGGATCCTAAAAGTCCCCAATAGGTAGCGGCACTGCCGATATCCGACAATCGGGTGCCGGACCGGAACAATTCTGAGGAGAGGCTTACCCCTGGCAGTCTGGCTTTGTCCGCAGCCCGGGCCTGGTTTTGTGCCGCTTCAACCCGGGCCAGTCCTGCCCGGATGTCCGGCCGGTTTATAAGGACCGCTGCCGGCGTATCCGGTGCCGGCAGGGATAAGGCGGGCCACTCCAGGCCGCAGGCGAGTTGTCCGTGTGGATACCGGCCAAGGAGGACTTCAAGGGAGCGAATGGAATTGGTAAGATTTGCCTGCTGTGCGCTGAGGTCTGCTTTGGCAACCTGGGTGCGGGTTTTGGCTGCGGCATACTCGTCCAGGCTGCCGAGGCCGTCCCGGTACCGGTGGATCAGGATATCTTCAATCTGCTGCAAAACCAAAAGCCGTTCTGTTTCAATGGCTTTTGCCCGGCGGGCCGACTTTTGCCGTATCCATGCCTGGATTACCCTGGCGGCCAGGAGATCCCGGGCCCTGAGAAGATCCTGTTCCCCGGCCAGAACTTTCTGGTTTGCCGCCCGGTATTGATCCGCCAGCCTGCCCCACAGATCAATTTCCCAGCTTATGTTGGCGGTGATTTTATGGGTGGTTGTATTGTATTCCCGGTTATTTTCGGTCCTGGAAAATCCGGCATCAACCCTTGGCATTCGCTGGGAGCGCGGTCCTGAAAGAAGGTACTTTTCGGATTGAAGCCGAAATGCCGCAGCTTTTATGTCCGGGTTGTTTTCCAGGGCTTCGGCCACCAGGGCATGGAGTGCCGGCGAATCAATCAGTTTTAAAAGCCGGGAGGCAATGGGCAGGGCGTCTGCCCCGACAGATGTGCCAAAGGTGTCTGGAATATTGTCCGGAAGGGCTGCCGGGGCCCTGGAAAGGGCTGGGGTGCATCCTGACAGCCACAATGCCGAAATGAAAATTCCCAGGCCAAGGACAAGTTCTATTTTATGTAGCGTATTCATTATATTGTTCAAAGCTTACCTGGAGGCTATATCTATGGATTTTAACTCGATTGCCGTGTCAAAATCCGTTGCCAAAACAGGGTTCAGAATTTGTAGCCGATGCCTGTTCCGATCGTCAGTTCATCCTGATTGAAAAAATTGATATTGGCATCTGCCCGGCTATAGGCCAAAAGGCCGTGGATGAAACAGCCCTCCCACCCGAAAGGCCGGGAATAGGTGACAAGATGGCTGAATTCATACTGGGTCTCTTCCCGGGTTTTGTGAAAAACAGGATGGGATTTGTCAAATTCCCGTCTACCCACCCCAAGGCTGGTCGTAAAATTCCACCGGCCGAATTCGATGATATGAGCCAGTGAAATCCCGGCCTTTTTACAGGAGTTGCTTTCACCGTCCCGGTCTTCCCGTTCAAGGTTAAAACCGGGGATAATCACCTGGTTTTTCCCGAGAGGAAAGAGATACTCTATCCCTGCCATCATAATTTCTCCGTCCCGTCTCAGGTCATAGTACCGGTCGCCGATCAGGTCTTTGTCCACTTCAACGGAACTCATCTTCAGGGTTGCTGAAAAACCGGACCCTATGATCTCCTGCCATTCCAGAGCCAGATTGTATGACTCTTCATCAACTTCCCGGCGGTCGACACCTGTAATGTAGGGGTCTGCCCACACATCTTCTTTGCCGTACCCAAAAGAGAAAGAAACCGTGCCCAGGCCTTTCAGGCTCTGCTCCAAAACCAGGTCTGCATAAGATTTTTCACTTTTTTGGTTGGTCAGTGAAATTTTGGTGCCGGTGGAAGCAAAGCTATAGCCGAATTCTCCCATAATCAAAGGAATGATTTCCTGCTGATGACCGGACTGTTTATTTAAAGAGCTGATTCGTTTGTTGTCATCCGTCGCCTTTAATCCGCTGGGGTTGCCCGCAGCAACGCCGCCGCCCAAAAAAACGCTCCCGAAAAATCCTTGATTCTCATTTTCTTGGGTTTGCCCGGCCAGGACCGGTAACGGAAACAGTATTAAAATAAGAACAATTATCCAGCCTTTTAATGATCCCATTGTTTTTCTCCTTTCTGGGGTTATTTAAAATCAATGGGCGGATAATAAGGGACTTCACACCAGGTGTCTGTTGGCTTTGTGTACCCAATTGTACCCAATTGTACCTAATTGTATCTAATGCCCGGCCGAAAACCGCAAATGTTGCCGGTCTCTTCGTTAGATTTTACAGGGATTCAATGCTGGCGGGCCTTGATGGAAAAATATAAGAGGTTGATTGAAAATTAGTTTATATGAAAGTCACAATAAGTTGTTGAATTACTTTCATTGTTTCTTACGGGGGAAGTCTGGCCATCTAACTTTGAACAAGGCCTTTGCGCATGCTTCCTCTGTACCATACTTCTCTTGCCGTTCAAGCAAGGACGGTTTAGGCATTTTCATAGAAAATTCCGTTTGTTATCGATACGTGTTTGATGTCGAAAAGGATTGCCGATGATATCGTGATCTGTGAAAGCCGCCGGTATTATCCACCGGACACATAACCCTTTCGAAGAA
>JAKSBO010001029.1 GCA_022361095.1 Desulfobacterales bacterium
AATTAGTGTTTGAACGAAAAGCTACCCATCTGCGGCGTTTCAAAAAAATTTGCATATGGGCAACTTTTCGTCCAAACGCAGATTTGGGTTCAATAATAAGCCAGGAATTAACTCGTTAGCCCATGGAGAGGATGGCGTCTCCTAAAGATTTGCCGCCGTCGTCATCGTCATTTTCTTTAGGGTCATTGAATAGACAGGTTAAGATAAGCATATCTTCACTTTTGTCTTTTGTGATTTTATAGGGCTGTTTGTGAAAAAGGCGGATCATGCCTTTGTTGTGTGGAGAGGTATAAGCGATCAGTCCTTTAATGCCGTTGTCAATGGCCGCTTGATTCAGTTTCTTCTGCAGGATTTCGGCAATTCCCATGCCCTGGTATTCTTTTGATACGGAATACGCCACTTCGGCCATGTTAATGATCGTGTTTCTGAAATATTCGCCCACGGCAATAATTTTTTCAAATCCCAGCTCCCCGATGGTCGCCACGATGGTCAGGTCATTGATATAATCAATTTCATATGTGGTCTCAATTTGATCATAGGCAAAACTTTTTTTCTCATGAAAGAACCTGGAAACAATATCTCCACGATTCATGGTGTAGTAGTGCTCCTGGATAAAGCGTTCATCCGTAGGCTTTGCCGGTCTGAATGTGATGGGGATATCTTTTATCATAATGGTTTCTTCATACTTCAGCGGGTAAACCCCTTTAATGGCCTGTTTGAATTTGCGGTCACTGTCAATTAACCCCATCTCCTTGGCAGCACCAAACAGTTCATCCCGGAAATCCGGATGGGCAATGGATACCAGGGCCATGACCCGCTCCTGGAGGGTTTTGCCAAAAAGATTCACCAGCCCGTATTCTGTTGCCACAAACTGGACATCCCCCCTTGGCACCACCACGGCGTGGTCTGCCAACCGGGGCACGATTCGGCTTTTTTGCCCATGGTCCATGGTGGAGGTCAGCATAAGAATGGATTTTCCCCCTTCGGACATGGCCGCCCCCCGGGTAAAATCAAGCAGGCCGTTCACCCCGGTGTAGTTGTTGAACGGCAGGGCATCGGCAGCTACCTGGCCGGTGAGATCAATGGCGATGGCCGTATTCAACGTGACCATTTTATTGTGCCGGCCGATAATTGCCGGGTTGTTGGTATAATCCGAAGGGTAAAATTCAATGGAAGGGTTGTCGTCAAGAAACTCGTAAAGCAGGGAGGACCCTACGGCTGCGCTGGCAACAAGTTTGGCGTTATTAAACCCTTTTTTCTTGTTTGTTATTACGCCCATGGAGAAAAGGTGCATGATTGCATCTGACAGGTATTGAGAATGAATCCCGATATCATTTTTATTTGATAAGGCCAGCATCACCGCACCGGTGGTTAAGCTCAGACTTGTCTGGAGGGTTGAACCGTCTTCGATAAGACGTGAAATATGTTTGGCAATGGTATGGGCCGACTCATGCTCGGGACGCGGCTGGATGGTTAAAAGCGGATCCTCGTGCTCCACAATATAATCAACATCATTCACATGGATAAAACTTCTGCCCAAAACCCGCGGCATTTGTGGGTTGATCTGGCATATGACAATATCAGCGGTTTCGCAGGCCGAAAGATTGATGTCCACGGAGATGCCAAGGCTCATCCAGCCAAAATCATCCGGGGGAGACGCCTGGATCAGCGCCGCATTCAAGGGCATGAGCCCGGATTTGAACAGGTGCGGGATCTGGTACAGGTTTGCAGGCGTTATAAATCTTTGATTTTTTTTGATAATGCTTGGGCCGCAAGATCCTAAATAAATGGATCTGATTTTGAACTGCTGGGAGTGGGACTCATTGGCGATAAGTGTCAGCGGCCCACTTTCAATGCTGAGCAGACGCACAATTTCAAGATCTGTGAATCTTGCGGATATATTAGATAACTCTTTGACAAGATGCTGGGGTTCAGCGCAGGATGAACCGATGAAAACACGTTGACCAGGCCGGATATGTTTCAGGGCCGCCTGGGCACTGCAACGTTTATCTACGTAAGAATCTGCCCAGTACGTGGATTTTGCCATAGTCCCCCCAAAATTTTTTTTGTCTGCTTGAATACGGTTTTGAAATGCCTCATTCAGATGCAGATATGGTTTTACAAAAAAATGTAAAGGCGGGAGTTATCATATATAAAAAATATAAGGTTGTGAATATTAAATTTAAGCTTAAAGCCATCAATTTAAATGCGCTGAACTAAGATCAAATGTGTTTGCAGAGCCTGTGAATGGTCTGGGCATGCCACTGCCCCCTGCCGGAAAAGGTTGGAATACCTTTATCTCTTAGATATTCTGCAATCGTGGAAAATGTGGCGCCCTGATCCCGCATCCTGTTAATGGTAGAGATGATGTCATCTTTGGTGTAATGGGTGCCCGAGGCATAGCTGGTTGTTGCCATGGGCATGTCATTGTCGGATGGCCTGCTTGCCATAAACGATTTTAGGGACTCAAAAAAATCAGCCATGGCATTTTGCTGGCGCATCTGGGATTCCAGGAGCATTTCGCTTACTTCTGCGATACGGCCGATCTCTTTAACCAGTTGCGTGGTGTTTTCGGCAATTACCGGGATCAGTTCCTCAATTTCCTGTTTTTTGACTTCTTTTTCCGGAATGGAATTTGACCGGTTAAAAGCGGAGGGTCGCCTCTCTTTTGGGATACGCCGCTCACTGTGCGTAAAGTAGTTGGCGTCCATGTTTTTTTTAACGGACGTGGGGTCTTTTTTACCGGAATTTCTCAGGTTTTTTAAAAAATCGTTCAATGAAGTTTCCTCCGTGTGGTTAAGATCCCGCAAAAATTGCGTTGTATCAGGAAATAGAACTTAACTTAAGAATATGGTTCAATAATACTGCTTAGGTATCTGAATAGCGGTTCAGAATATAAATGAAAGAATTTCAGCCGGATTATTATTGAACATTACCCGTTTAAGAACAAATTGCACAATATATTGAATTATTTAACACAGGTTTATGAAAAAAGTCAAAACTTTTTGATGAATCAGCAAAAAAGGATTTATCTATGTTAAGTGAATTGTTGTTTATCCGGCATCCGGCAAAAAAAGTTTGCGGATGCCGGATAAAATTATGATGCTTTAACCGTTTACGCCCCACGTCTGTAATTAATAATATCGTCAACCGTGAGCATCGTAAACCCGTTGTCTGCCGCAAACTGTGCCGCCTTAGGGAGCCTGGCCATGGTACCGTCGGGATTTGTAAGTTCACACAACACCCCGTATGGGGGCAACCCGGCCAGGGCCATAAGATCGACGGTTGCCTCGGTGTGGCCTGCGCGTTCAAGCACGCCGCCGGGCTTTGCCTGTAACGGAAAAATATGACCGGGGCGATTGAGATCTTCCGGGGCTGCATCGTCGGCAATGGCGGCCTGAACGGTTGTTAACCGATCCCGGGCAGACACTCCCGTGGTAACACCTTGGGCCGCTTCAATGGATACGGTGAAGGCGGTCTGGTATTGGCTTGTATTGTTTTTTACCATCGGGAAAAGATTGAGGCTTGCAACTTTTGCCTGGGGAAGGCACAGGCAGACAATACCGCTGCATTCCCTGATCAGCATGGCCATCTGGTCTGCGTTAAGGCTGTGTGCCCCGAAAATGAGGTCCACTTCATTTTCCCGGTCTTCATCGTCGGCCACTAAAACGCCTGAGCCCCGGCGAAGGGCTTCAAGGCCGGCCTGCATACGCTGCTGGGAATTTCCAAATTGGTTTAAAGGATTCTGATTCATGATTCAACTCCTTGGTAATGGTTATAAATTAATACATGAATCAGGGCACGGGAATAAAAAGGCAAGAGAACATCATCCATCGCATACCGGTTCTTGCC
This sequence comes from Desulfobacterales bacterium, assembly GCA_022361095.1. Taxonomy (GTDB): domain Bacteria; phylum Desulfobacterota; class Desulfobacteria; order Desulfobacterales; family Desulfobacteraceae; genus Desulfobacter. The sequence continues at coordinate 3,853 of JAKSBO010001029.1, forward strand.
GACAAAATTAGTCAGCAGTCAGTAAACGCAATGGTAGTGTACTTTTTGCTTATTCTCTTCCATCCGGACTTTAACCGTCGGCTCTGGAGTTTCACCAGATCTGCTGACCTTTGCGAAAAAAAAGCAAAGCGCTCGCGGGCTTTCCCGGTATTTGACTTCAAATTACCAGGTTACCGCCGGTGGGGAATTTCACCCCGCCCTGAGAATTAAAACCCGCGTATATTAAGGCTTTAAGTGTTACAAGTCAAGCCCTGATAAACTTTTAAGCGAAATGAACACATTTTATAGATCATGATATTGATCGAAAAAGATACCTTGGTTTATTTTTGGTTATAAAAATATCTGGTGCTTGGCTTTATTTTGAAAAAATGAGCATAAGTGCCTGGTTAATTTTTTATTGTAATTTTAGCTACTTGTTAAATCGGATTCAGACCGGCTGAATGGGCCGTTATCAAGAAAATCTCTTAAGCCATTCCTGTGCAAATTCAAGGTCATCCACACCCTGGGGTGTTCTGATCAATATATCGGGGTATTCTGCCTGGATGGGCCTGACCTGCCTGTATAATTTCTGATAGTGCAGCGGTATGTTGTTCTGCTCCAAGTCACCAATTTGAGGATAGGGTCCGGCTTGGATAATTGTGCCTTCCTTATAATCATAAAAAGAGAACTCTTCTCCTAACTTAGCTTTCAGGCCGGTTTTGCCTCCCAACCGCTCCAGAAATGTGTTTGAAAGTATTGTCAGCCAGTTTATCCCTTTGATTCCTTCCGTGCAGTGTTGTAAATGTGAAACCGGCAGATCAATTTCCATTCCGGGAAAACGCTTTACCATCGGATACAGATATGGTTCCGCTTTTTCGGCATAACCATAATCAACACTGCGTATGAGGGCAAAGCCGGCATATCCGTGGAAAGCCTTCAAATGGTTGGACCAACGCACTGCCAGTTTCTGTAAAAATCCGGGGGATTGCTTTTCTATAAATCCTAACGGCAAAGTTGCGGTGAGAAAGCCCATATTTTTATATTTTCGCTTACCACAAAGTAGAGTCACCAGACTATAATGATTTGCCAGTTCTACCTTTTCTGCACCGCTTAATATTATTTCAAAATAATCCATTGGTTCAAGCTGAGAAACCTGATCGCTAATAGGATCCAGTTGGGTTTGACGAAATTTTTTCATGCGCTTACCCTTAATAGAGATCCAGCGCAAATACGGGTTCACCAGCTCGGTATATTCTTTAATGCATTCAACAGCACCCATACGAATTGACTGGTGATAAGGCTCCTCAATATATAGTGTAATCACCATGCCCAAACAGGCCAAAACAAGGCCTTCGTCATCAATAATATTGATATGATCAAAATCTTTCGGAGAAATTTTTTCAGGAATATTCATTAGCTATACCTTTTATTCAATTTAAGGCGCAACAGGCACAAATTTAAAAATCCTGCCGAACGCCGCTGCGGTTCTTGCGGCTGCCGTCGCAGTTCCGGTACCCGCGGCGGCTTCACCCACAGGTCCTTCAAGCGGTGATAAAAGCAGTGCTGCTGTAGCAACACCCCCTAATGCCGTTACAACGCCCATTCCTATAGTTTCGCCAACAGCTCCCCAGTCAATAATTTTTTCTTGTTCCTTTTCGGGAACTGGTGCCAGAAATGGGTCCAGCACGCCTTCCTCTTGCCTTTGCTGATCGTCTGAACTGCAATTGCAGTCTTTTTCTTCCATCAACATGAATTTGGCTTTTATTCCGGCTATTCTTTGATAAGCGTTTCGTTGTTCATATCCAAAAACATCGCCTGAAAATTTCATCTCTACAACCCGTTCAATATTTTTTTGATCAGGCGGTTTTTGGGGGTTCTTAACGATAACCACATCAGGACGCCTAACATGACCTTCCCCACTTTTATATCCGTCTATCTCCCTTATAGCCCGCGTTTGCCAGTGGGTGCTTCGTTGCGTTGTATTCTGTCCTGATTCCCTATGCATGAGCGGGACCGGTTTTTCTTAAGTAATCATGTCATAATTGATTTCTGACTTGTACCTGCTTTGATATCCTAAACTGCGATCCGCTTCATAAAGTGTATCGTCTACACACTACTGTTTTTGATTTTGTCTTTTGCCGCCCATAGAGGGATTCTTTGTACAGCAGCACATTACTTCACATAAAAGTTTATCATCAACTTCCTTAAGGATTTGCTGCTCCGCGGTTTGTTGTGACCTGTTTTGATCTACCGGACACCGGGCAATAACATCCGAAAATCTTTCATCCGTAAAAATTTCTTTGTTTTCAATCAATTTTGATACAGCCGCAACTGCTGGCACACGGGGAAACATTCCTGTTATTCGTCATTTGTCTCCCCGTTTGTATCTTTTGGATACATCGGCCGATATGACTTTGCCCAGACTGCAGCCGGCAGGTGCAAGGTTAAATGAATCATACGATCTTTTTCGAGCAGATCAGAACTTTGAAGCAGTCTGCTGATTTCCTGGGTCTGGTAAAAATTTGGATTAGTCGTCATATCCAAGGTAACAAAACTATATATGTCTGCCTTTGTGTATAAGTTGAAAGAAAGGGCTGCGTCAACACAATTGCTTACCCGTTCAAAGAGTGATTTATCTGACAGATGCTCGACATAAACCGGACTGCGCTCTCTAATATGACGACACAATTCAAGTATCGATCCCTTCTCACTGTGTTCCTGAAATGCTTGGTAGGATTTTTTTGAAATATCCATATTAGTATCAGTGCCTTTAAGAATATTTATCGACAGACCAATAAGCTATAAAATTAGAGATTAAACATCACCTGTCGAAAAATGCAACTATAAATGTTTTATAGTCCACGCCCTATCATTTAACGTCTTTTATAGCCGAGAATAAAGTTGTTTGAAGCTAATAAAATATTGACATGAGAAAAAGTTTGACGTAATAAAAATTATGATTTGAAAAATTATCGAAGGTGTATATATGAAATCAGCTAAAATTAAATCCGCTCTGACAAGTCTTTTATCCATCCAGCAGCCCGTTTTCATATGGGGGCCGCCCGGTATCGGTAAAAGCCAGATTGTCAGACAGACCGCAGCATCCCTTAACCTGGATCTTGTTGACATCAGGGCGGTCCTTCTGGACCCGGTTGATCTGAGAGGACTTCCCAGGATCAGCCGTGATGGTTTGTCACATTGGTGTGCCCCGGCATTTTTGCCCAGCGAAGGAGCCGGGGTTCTTTTTCTTGACGAGCTCAATGCTGCCCCGCCCCTGGTCCAGGCGGCATGCTATCAATTGGTACTTGACCGCAAACTTGGCGAGTACCGGCTGCCTGACAATTGGTCTGTTGTGGCCGCAGGCAACCGGGAACAGGACCGGGCGGTGTCCCACAGGATGCCGTCGGCGCTGGCCAACCGTTTTGTCCATATTGATTTTGAAGTAGATGTGGATCAGTGGCTTGAATGGGCCCGGGAACATAATATATCCCGTCAAGTGCGGGCTTTTATCCGGTTTAGACCCTCTTTGCTGCATGATTTTGATCCCAAAAGAGATACCCGGGCGTTTGCCTCCCCACGCTCCTGGGAATTTGTCTCAAACCTTTTAGATGCAAAGCCGGATTCTGAAATGATTTATGAACTTGTTGCCGGGGCTGTGGGCAAAGGGGCGGCAGCTGAATTTTCAGGGTTTCTTGAGTTATGGAATCAGTTGCCTTCGCCATCGGATATCATCTCTGATCCCCACGGCATACCTGTTCCGGATAACCCTGCCGTCCTTTTTGCCCTAAGTGAAATGATGGGCGCTGCCATGACGCTCGATAATATTTGTCTTGTTATGTCCTGGGTCCAACGCCTGCCCCCTGAATTTTCCGTACTTTTAATGCGTGAAGCCGTGCGTAAAACTCCTAAAATCGTTGAAACCCCGGCTTTTTCCGACTGGGCATCCATGAATGCTCAAATATTGGTATGACAGTGACAATGGAAGATAAACAGGCAAAGAATCGTTTGCTTAAGGCAAGGGCCGACATGGTGTTGAATCATCCGTTCTTTGCTTCCCTTGCCATGCGCCTGACACTCAAAGAGGACCGGACCTGCAGGACAGCCTGGACCGATGGAAAAGTTTTCGGCTACAACCCGGACTACATTAATATTCTTCCCAGGGAAAAGCTTGTGGGCCTGTCCGCCCATACGGTGATGCATCCTGCCTGCAATCACCACCTGCGCAGAAAAGACAAAGATCCAAAAACCTGGAATAAAGCCTGTGATTATGTAATTAACCCAATTTTACTTGATGCAGGACTGGTCCTCCCCGATGGTTTTCTTTGGGATGACACGTATATCGGAAAAACGGCAGAGCAGGTTTACACCCGCCTGATTGAAGGAGAGGGGGAGGAAGAATCCAAGAACGAAGATACGGATTCTGATCCTTCGGCCCAAACAACCAGCCGGGATGAAGAGCAAAAGGATGAGGAGAA
>JAKSBO010000764.1 GCA_022361095.1 Desulfobacterales bacterium
AAAGCCGTTTGTTTTGGGTCCGTGTTATCCCCAACCATAAGAGGTATATTTAACGCATTAAGTCTTTCCTCCATCATTGGCGTACATAGAATCCCTCTTCCATGCTTCACCATAAAATTGATTGCATCAGGCGTTGCTTTTTCTGCAGCCATCAGTAAATCACCTTCATTTTCCCTATTTTCATCATCGACAACAATGACCATGTTACCTTGTTTTATATCCTCAATAGCTTCTTCAATTGTATTTAACTTCATTGTCTTCACCTCTCATTATTTTGCAGACTTCTATTTCTTCACTATTTTAAAATAGTTATGCTTCATTCATCTTCTTAAATAAACCCATTGCTTTTTAAAAAATCTTCATTTATCTTGGAATGTTTATGTTGTTGTCTTTCTCCCAATAATCCTTCAACATATTTACCAATAACATCACATTCGATATTGACCCTATCTCCAACCTTTTTCTGTAAGATAATGGTCTCCATTCCTGTAAGTGGGATAATAGATACCTGGAAACTATTCTGATCTATCCCAGCCACTGTTAAACTTATACCATCAATGGCTACTGATCCTTTTTGAATAATATATCTGCGTATAGCCTCAGAAACATTTATCGTTATTCTTATAGCATTATCTTCTTGTACAGATTGACTGATAGTCCCCATTCCATCAATATGTCCTGTAACAATATGGCCTCCAAAACGATCACCTACTCTTAAAGCCGGTTCTAGATTCACCTTATCCTTGCTCTTCAGATCATGAATAACTGTTAGAACCATGGTTTCTGGCATGACATCCACTGTAAAGGTATCCTTTGTATAAGAAACTACTGTTAAACATACACCGTTAACCGCTATGCTATCACCTATCTTAATATCCTCTAATATCTGCTTTGCACCTATAGTAAGCTTGGCAGAGTTTGGACCTTTACTTATACCGACTACATGACCCACTTCACTAACTAATCCTGTAAACATAATTGCCCTCCTTTCTATGATGAATGATCATTCCTGTGAACAGCGTTACTCAACATTCCATCTATTCATTCTCTAAATTTTACCTCTTATCATAATGTCATCGCCCATCCTCTCAACTTGAATATCTGTGAGCTTTAATGCATTATCCATACGTGGGATTCCATTACCACCAATAGGCGTTTTAGCCTCGTATCCACCTACTATCTTAGGAGCAATAAAACTGATGACTTCATCAACAATCCCTTCCTCTAAAGCACTAAAATTCATGTCGCTTCCACCTTCTAACAAAACACTATCAATGTCCATTTCTCCAAGTTTTATCATGAGCTGTTTTAAATTAACC
>JAKSBO010000678.1 GCA_022361095.1 Desulfobacterales bacterium
AAATCAAGGGCCTTGTGAAATGCCGCAATGGAACGTTTCAAATCATCGGTGACCTGGTTGCCGTCCAAAACCGTATCAAGCTTGAGTCCGCCGGAAAGAATAAATGCCGTGGTGATCACCTGGGTTGACCCGTCCCAGGACAAAGAGACCCGGCACTGCTCAACCAGGGGATGGCGGGTAAGGCATTGGGCATAATCATCCGGGGTTACCATGCGTTCCTGGCTGATGATTTCCATGGGTGCGTACCGCCGGGCCAGGTTCATCTCATGGGGATTGCTGCGCCAGTAATCGGCCACATCCGTTACCCCGGGGGCCAGCCGGGTGTATGGGTTGTATCCGATAAAATCAGTAAACAATTTGATGCGGTCCGCATCGCAGGCGGTTTCCAGAAAGGATTCGTTCATGATGCGGTCGGCTTTATCAGAAAGCATGTCCAGCCCGAATCCCAGGATTTCCACAAGTACGGTTTCCAGATCTGAAACCGACCACTGTGTACGCTGGGGAAACGCCAGTTTCAAGTCCGATAGCATGGCAAAACGAAAGCTGTCCCAGTCCCGTTGTTTCCAGTCAAAGTCGTCGGGACAGTCAGGCAGCTCGCCGGGCAGGTTTTCCACCCGGCGTTGGGCTGACCAGTTCCCGTTTTCATCCTGGACAAAATCAAGCTTTAACTTCGGTTCAACGGCCTGGCCAGACGCTTTTTGGGAAAAATCCCATTGTTTGGCAACCGGGTCCGGGGATGACATGGGATCGGACCATTGGGCCGGGAAGGTGTGATGTTGCACCAAATCAATGGCCGCCAGGGTGTAGCTGATATCAATGAACAGTTTTTCATCTTCGGCGGAGACCTCAACCGAAATGGACTCCGGTGCGGCCTCGCCCTGGAGTAATTCCATAAGCCCTGCCTGGATACGCTTCTGGGTAATCCGGCACAGGTAAGAATCTATGGGCTCGAATACCAGTTTTTTAGCACCGGCGCCGTATTCAGGGCGAAGCACCCGTTCATTGGCGCCCGTAAAAAGGAGCTGCTCGATCTGATCCCGGATATGTTCGGCACGGGATGCCACCTGCAATCCATCTGCCCCGACGGCCAACGGAAATTTCAAGAATTCTTTATTTTGCCGGATTTTCATTTGTACCCCCTAGGTGCTTTTCACTGTAAAGGAGATGGTGGAGAACTCGCCCATGGGGATTGGCGGTCCTGACGGCCCCATGGATGTCGGATGGGTGTGCCCCGCATATATGCCCATAAAACTCTGCCCTTTGATCACCCCTTCTCCCCCGGCCCCGCCCAAATTAACGGCCATGGCATCCAGGGTAATTTCCCCAGCCCCCTCTATTTTCACGGAACCGTCTTTTAAGGTGATTTTAGCACCTGCAATCTCCTTGATGGTAATCGACGAACCATCCAGTTCGATGGCGTTACCCTGTCTGTCTTCACATTTGAGGCGCTGGTTTTCAGCATCAAGGGCGATGGTTTCCCCTTGGGCGTTTTCGATGGTTACATTGCCGGCAGCATCCATATCGATCTGTTGACCGCCATAGTGCTTGAGCTGAATTGATTCACAGCCGTCCTCATCGCTGATGGTGAAGACGGATCCCTTCGGCGTCTTTACCACGTGGGCATCCGGCGGCGTTATCCGGGCCTCTTGGGGCAGGTCATCATCCCGGCCGAAAAAAGTGCCTGTCCAGATGGGAAGGCTCGGGTCACCCGCCTCAAATTCCACCCAGACATGGGCATCGACTTCGGGAATGGTGATGGACCCCGCATCGCTGATGCCGCCGCCGGCAAAACAGGGCAGGGCCCAGTCGCTCTCCTGGTCCCCGAGCACCGCCGGAATCAGCAGGCGCAGCCGCCCCTTGCCCTCGGGATCTTCACGGTCAACTACCGTGGCCCGGTACTTGCCGTATCTTTTTGAGCTCAATAGTTGATATAATTTTTCCAGCCCTTGGTCCATGCACTCATCTTCCTTTTATTGGTGATTGAACGAAAAGCCACCCACCTGCGGCGTTGCATAAAAAATTTGCCAAATATTAAAATCGGGCCTCACAACCAGAAGGTTGCTCCGGTTTCAAATTTTTATGCGCCTTGCATCTGGGCAACTTTTCATTCAATCACGGGGTGCCGCTCAGATACTAATTTGCCTGCTTGTGCTTATTTGCGGGCATTGCGCAAAAGGATAAAATTTTGCTCATACCCCCGGGCGCTGATTTGATGCGCCACTTCATCCACGTAATACCGGCCTGAATGGGTTTCACCAATCCCTTGGACCATGACGGTTTTTCCGGGATCCAGCACGGCGCCGTATGCCAGGCCGTCCAGGGTGCCCTTCGCCTTGATTTTCCACGCATTTTCCTCTGCCCTTGCTTTTGCTTCAGCCACGCCCTGGGCTGCCGGCAACCCATGCACGGGCACCTTCCACACAAAGGACCCTAATGCAACCGAGGTTTGATCGCAGGGTTCCGTGCCCAGCCGTTCCTGTTCGGGCGTTAATACCCGGCGTTCATAGTCCCGGTCATGGTAAACATCAACCTGCACGGCATCGGGTTTGTATCCGTCATCCAGCAGATTGAACGCCGGGCAATTGGTCTGCTCCCCATAATAAATTAAAATGGGATTTTTATTTGCAGCATCCAGGCGGGGGGGGCCAAAATAAAAATTATCCTCACAAAGCCCCAGCTCAAAACCATTGGCCCGGGCCAGGCGGTTCATCAGCCGGATGTCGGTTTCATCCTGGTTTAGGCCGCAATGGCTGCCGCCGGTCCGGGCCTGGGCCGTGAGCCCGTACTCGGCCACAATTGCATTGACCACATCCCCATCGGTCACGGGCTGGTTTGCATCCCCCCATACCCGTGTTTTATGTTCCCGGTCCAGCAAAATGGTCTTATCCTGTCCGGTTACCACAATATGAGGCGATTCATTGCTGAATTCGATCTCTATTTGGACAATGTATCCTGAAAACAGCAATGTTTCTTCGCCATCCAGAACCGCTGTAACGGTAAGGGGCTTCCATGGGCGCAGCAACCCGGAATCAACAACCTGCCAGTTGCCGTCATCCTGGGAACGGGTTGTCCCGAAGGTGATACGGGCCATGGCCGGACGGCTGCGGTGGATGTTCACTTCGGCCCGGACCAGGGCGTCGGCCAGGCCGTCAATGGGTTCCCCGTCAATGGTGACAATACAGTTCGGCGCTGCGGCATAGGCTTGGGATGGTTCAGGCATGGCGCGGTTAACCCTTTATCTTGTTCGGGTCGATCCCCGGAATCACGATGGTTTGACCGGCATAGCCGCCCATGCAGAAATCGGCTGCGGAACGGATGTCCGGATTGGCATCCAGGATCCGCCACCAGGCCGACGGATCATTATAATAGTAAGCCGCAATCTGATCCAGGCGCTGCCCCCCGGTCACGGTATGCTCAAGCAGTCCGTCCAGCGTCTCTATGGGGCGCTGGGGCAGGCGCTTGTTTTCGCTGTTGTCACAAAGTTTTTGATACCTGGAGGTTTTAAATATCATTGGCAAACTCCCGTCAGATGTTGTTCGCTATATGCGTCCCGGGGTCAAGGTGGTGTGCGGCGATCATGGCAAGCTGCCGCACTTGCTCTGCGGCATAAAGGGGATGGTCTTCCAGCACCGTAAGCGTCAGGTCCACCCTGGCACGGTAGGGAATCAGTACCGGAAGAAATGCCTCGTTATTGATGCTGCACCGGGTCAGGCGGCAGGGAATGATACGCGTACCCCACACAAACAAAAGGGTGGGCAGTTTTTTATGTGTGATCTGCCCGGTCTTTTTCAGGACGGTCAGCAGTTTTAAGACCCCTTGGGATTTGGATGACTGCAGGGTGGCCATGCGCTCGATGACATCAATCTGGGGCTGTACGCCCAGTGCCGCGGCAAGGCCGGTATCATCATTCATCCGGTCCGTTGCATCCAGCAAAAATTCCAGGGAAAACGTGACATCGTCGGCAACCGTTCCCAGGCTGCCGGTTTTATCCGGATCTTTTTTCTGAGATTGTGACTTCTTTGACGGTTCGCTGGTGCTGCGGCTGAACGTAATGTTTTCCGGATTAAATTCAAACCCCAGCAGCAGGGGCGTGTAGTCAGAGTATTCGATCAAGGCTCCCTTGGTCGGCATATCAACCTCGTTTTTTCAATGACTGTTCGATGCGCGAAACGATCTGTTCGGCAATGGTGTTATCATTGGCCGGCATTTTGATTTCGATATCCCCAAGGGCCATGGCCTCCACCCGCCCCCGGCAATGGGCATCCTGGTAATTAATCCGCAAACCTGCACTTTTCTCCCGCACGAGCCGGGCAATACGGCCGGCCTTAGACCCAAGTTCAGCAGGCAGTTCAATGACCAGGTCGTCAATGCGGATCATTGGATAAACGCCTTGAGTTCGCCGAGACTGGATAAAACCACCTCTTTTCCCTCCTTGCACATTTCCACATATGCGGCCCGGGCCAGATGGCGGTTGCCGATCCGGGCATTGCCGCCTGCCGCGCAACAGGCGGCATGGAGGATGATGTTGCGAATCTGGGCGCCGGTTAGGGCGAGGGACTCACTGAGCCGGGAGAGATCCACCTCCTCTGCCACGGGGGCTTTGGGCGGCAGCAGCTTTTTCCACAGCTTAAGGCGCGCATCCGCATCCGGGCGCACAAACTCGGCACTCATCTGGAAGCGCCGGGCAAAGGCGGGATCAAGATGCCGCCGCAGGTTGGTGGTCAGAATGCAGGGGCCCTGGTGGGTTTCCATCCGGCTCAGCAGGTGGCTGACCTCCATGTTTGCGTACCGGTCCCGGGCATCCCGGACCTCGCCGCGCTTGCCGAACAGGCTGTCGGCCTCGTCAAAAAGCAGAAGGGCTTTTCGGCCGCCGGCCGCCTCGAAAAGGGCACTGAGGTTTTTTTCGGTCTCCCCGATGTATTTGCTGACCAGCAGGCCCAGATCGACCCGGAAACAGGGATAATCAAGTTCGTTGGCAATTACGGCTGCGGCAAAGGTTTTCCCGGTCCCCGAGGGGCCGCTGAACAGCGCCACCGGACCGCCGGAGACGCAAGCCCCCCACTGTTCCTGAACCCGGCGGCCATGGCGGACAAAATGGATGAATTCATCCAGGATCATGCGGCAGCTTTTGCTGATCACCAGGTCATCCAGGGTGCCCGGTTGATGAATATGGGTTGCGCCGGCAATTTGGGGCACCAGATTTGTCCGGCCTTGGCTTTGCAAAAAAGAGATAAAGGTGCTGGTGGGTGTTATGGGCGCATAAAAGTCGTCTGTGCCGCGTTTTAAAATCCCGTGGGTGAAAAGCGGGGCATTGGGGTCCAATTGTGCGCGCAGCAGGGGGATTTCCCGGGTGTTCAAAAAAAGCAGCTCGGCAATTAACGCACCGCAGGGGGCCGGGGAATTGATGCCGGCTTGAAGATTGTGAATCAGCCATCCCGCCTGGGGGTTAAATTGGGGGGCCGCTGCAAACATGCAGATCTCCAGGTCAATGTCCGAAAGGGCATGTTTGCCGGCAAATTGTTGCCAAACCGGGTGGCTGCGAAGTTCGGCAATCTTTTCCTGACACCTGTTCAGCCGGTTTTTCATCTCATCGTCAGGCAGCTTGCCCTTGCGTATCTGCGCCAGACACCGGCAGACCGTCTCCACCCGGTCCCATTCCCGGGAAAGCAGGCGGGTCAAGGATGCATTGTTGTCAATGGCCCATGCAGGATCAGCACATCTCATAACATTATTCCGGTTTTACAATTTCAGTAACGTCGGGTGTCTGGTTGTCAATTACTTGCCGGGGATCGGTGCCATGGGGCGGCTTTGGATAATGGCGGACCTGAACCACGCGGGTTTCCGGGGCCTGGGGTGCCCCGGCCGGATCAATGGTGACCGGTACCAGGGCAAGCTCGCATCCCACCGAAAGACGGTAGGCGGTATCGGGCTGGGCGGACCAGATCTTGTTCATGTGGTCCTCGTCCACGTTTTTAAGCATGAGCTGAATGCTTGCATACACCCGGCCGTCCCGGCGCCGCAAGGTGACTGAGGGGTTCTCATGCATCACACGCAGCACTTCCCCCATTAATCTCAACTCATTTTCGCCTGCCGAGATATTGGCTTCGGCATCGGCGACCCCAAAGGGTGTGATCAGGCAATGGAGCCTGACGGTGGGCGTGTCCAGGGGATGAACATCGGCTGTATTGGGTGAAATCTGTGCGTTGTATACAAAAATGCTTAACTGCTGATCAGACCCGGTCAGCTCATCCTGGGTTTGTTTGGGCGCACCGATGTTGATGCGGTTTTCATCAATCCCGTTGATGTGCTGTCCCAGCAGCCTGCGTAACGCCAGGACCGCCTCGGACAATCCCGAAGGATTTAGTGCCATTATGCGTCTCCCATAAAGTACCGGCTGGCTGTTTTTTCAGCCCCAAACGCCGTGGCCGGTTTCTGTACCGGGGGCGTTGCTTCGGGCGGTTTCAGGCGGACCGATACCCGGCCGATTGATACCGTCTGCGTCTGTTCTTTTGGGGGGGCCTTTGTACTGTCTGCCCGGGCATTGGGCTGCCCGGTAAAGTCTGCCTGAATTTTTTCCAATGCCCCGCGCACCCCTGCCGGAATATCCGGATGGTCCCATGCCGGTTCCATGGACAGGGTGCTGTCCGTTTCCTTTTCAGGCGCCGTTGTATTTGGCAAAACGCCTTGGTTAAACAGCATCTGGTCTGCGCTTATATCGGGAGGGCTGCTTTGGAACACCTGTTCTTTGCTTTGTTTTTGGTGCGCCCTTGGCGGATGATCTATTTTGGGTTGATTATCGGGCAATAAAATATCAGCAACAGGGCCGGCACGGTTCCCCTTTGGCAAACCTGTCTCCTCACCAGCGTCCAACTCAATTTGTTCATTTTCACTTTCCGTCTTCTGTGCCTTATAAGATTGCGGCTCACTGATTTTAATATCATTCTTTACAACGCGGGGATCACTTTCCAAAA
>JAKSBO010000064.1 GCA_022361095.1 Desulfobacterales bacterium
GGCGGGGAAAAACAGCGGATATCCATTGCCCGGGCCATCTTAAAAGACGCCCCCGTGCTCATCCTCGATGAAATCACCTCATCCACGGACCCGGAAAATGAGCGGCATATCCACACCGGGCTGAACCGGCTGATGACAGGCAAAACCGTTCTGGTGATCGCGCACAAGCTGCCGGCGGTCATGCATGCGGATCAACTGCTGCTCTTTGAAAACGGCGCCGTAAGGGCCGTGGGAAATCACGGCACATTATTAAAACAGGACGCGCTGTACCAGACCCTTTGGGAAGGCGCCATCACTGCGGGCAACTGGGAACTGTCCGCCCGGGAGGAGGCCCCATGATGATTCATACCATGAAAAAAGTTACAGGCAACAACCTTGGGTGTATTAAACGGCCGTTTCTCAGTGCTGTTCTGGAAGGATTTTTCATTGCAGCCCCCTATGCGGTACTGGCAGTGGTGTTGTCCGGCATACTCAACGGACAGATGGACGCAGCCCGGTTCTGGGGGCTGTATGGCCTTATGATCCTGCTGTTTGCCGGGCGCTTTGTGCTTTCCCTTGAAAGCAACGGCGGCGGCATGATTGCAGGCTACAGGGTGGGCGGTTTCATTCGTCTGCACCTGGGGGAGCACCTGCGGACCCTGCCCATGGGCTTTTTTGCCCAGCGTGACACCGGAGAGCTGGTAAACCGTCTTTTCCACGTCGTGGGCATGGTGGAGATGATGATCGGGCACTTCTTAACCCAGGCCATACGAAATGTCAGCACCCCCTTTGCCGTGTTTGGCGTCCTGGCCTGGATCTCCCTGCCCATGGCCGGCATTATGGCAGTGCTCCTTGCCGTTGCATTGCCGTTCTTGTGGGGGCTTATCAAATTTGTGGACAGGCAGGGAAAAGAGCGGGTGGTCCTGATCGACAAATCCAGTTCCCATATTCTTGAGTATCTGCATGGCATCAACGTATTAAAGGCCTTTAACCTTGCCGGTCCGGGATTCAGGCGGCTGGACAAGGTTCTGCGGGAACTGCGGCATTTCAGCCTGTGGTTTGAAGTGAAATGCTTTGCCGTTTCCCTGACCTATTCCGCTTTGCTGGAGCTTGGATTTGTGGCATTGCTCTTTGGCGGACTCATACTTGTCCGGAATGGAAAATTAGGCATACCGGAAATGGTGATTTTCCTTGTCGTGGGGCTCAAGTTCTACAGGCCGCTCCACCGGCTTTCTGAAAACTCCGCACTGACCCGTGCGGCTTTCGGCGGCGTAAAGGCTGTTGAAGAAATTTTTGACGAACCATCCATTGAAGGGGATGTTACCGCACCACCGCCTGATTTTACCATCCGGTTTGAAGATGTCTGTTTTGGCTACGGCGCCACAGATGTCATCAAAAATGTAAGTTTTACGGCACGGGAAAAAAGCATGACAGCCCTTGTGGGGCCGTCGGGCTGCGGCAAAAGCACCCTGGTTAAACTCATGGCCCGTTTCTGGGACGCCGGCCGCGGCAGGGTGACCATTGGCAGACAGAATATAAAAACCATGAACCCGGATGCCCTTCTTTCCAACATGAGCATGGTGTTTCAGGATGTTTATCTGTTCAACACCACCATTTTCAACAACATCTGTTTCGGCAAGACATCCGCCGGTATGGAACACGTTGTGGCTGCGGCCCGGAAAGCGCAATGCCACGAGTTTATCAAAGCCCTTCCCCATGGATATGACACCATTATCGGTGAAGGCGGCGCCACCCTCTCCGGTGGTGAAAAGCAACGGATATCCATTGCCCGGGCCATACTCAAA
>JAKSBO010000138.1 GCA_022361095.1 Desulfobacterales bacterium
CCGGGTGATTCTTGCCCGGGAACTCTCTTTGTCTGCCGTTAAGCAGATCCGGGCCGCCACAAGCGTAGATCTTGAAGCCTTTGTCCACGGGGCGCTGTGCGTATGCTATTCCGGGCAATGTTACATGAGTGCGGCCATTGGCGGCAGAAGTGCCAACCGCGGCGCCTGCGGCCAGCCCTGCCGGCTTGCCTGGAACCTTGAGGATGAAGAGGGCAACGTGTTTTGTGAAAACCGCCATCTGCTTTCATTAAGAGATATGAACCGCTCTGATTTTCTGGGGGAACTGGCCCGGGCCGGCATCACATCTTTTAAGATCGAGGGGCGCCTTAAGGATCTGGATTATGTGAAAAATATCACGGGACTTTACCGCCGGCGGCTTGATGCCCTGATCCGGACCGGCGCCTCCCATGCCGGGGCGTCGTCGGGCCGAACCACGTTTTTCTTCACACCGAAACCCCATAAAACCTTTAACCGGAGTTTTACCGATTATTTTCTTGCCGATTCACCCAGCGCCCCTTTAAAACCGATTGATGCTTTTGATACCCCTAAATCCGTGGGCGAGCCGGTGGGGCGGGTGGGGGAAATTAAGCATCAGGCCCTGGTAATGGACCGGCAGCATGATTTGCGGGCCGGGGACGGGATCTGTTTTCCCAAGGCACCGGGACGGCTCAAGGGATTTTATGTGAACCGGGTGGATAAAAACGGCTGGGTCTACCCGTCCGGAAAAACGCGGATCAGCAAAAAGAATCTGCCCAAGGGCACCCTGGTATTCAGGAATCATGACGTGACGTTTTCTCGTCTTATGGGGGGCACGACCGCCCAAAGAAAAATATCCCTGGATATGAAGTTTTGTGACCATCCAAAAGGATTTGAGCTCTCCTGTGTGGATGAGGACAATATCCGGGCCCGGGCCTTGCTTTGTGTTTCGGGAGAACCTGCCCGAAATCCGGATACGGCCCGGTCAGCCATTGAAAAACAGTTGGGCAAACTGGGTAACACTTGTTTTGTATTGAACCGCCTTGAAATTCTTTCAGAACCGGTGTTCCTGCCTGCCGCGGACCTGAACCGCCTGCGCCGGGACCTGGTGGCGTGCCTGGAACAGAACCGGTTAGACGCCTACACAAAGTTGGGGGTTGAGCCAAGGCCGGCCCCGTCTCCTTTTTATCAGTCCGATCTTGATTTCAGGGCCAATGCTGCCAATCATCTGGCTGTCCGGTTTTATAAAAAAAGGGGCGTAAAATCCATTGATCCGGCTTTTGAATGTGCTCGGCCGGGACCGGGGGTACAGGTCATGACCACAAAACACTGTATTCTCCGCAGCCTTGGGAGGTGCCCCAAAACGTCAGAAAAATCTGGGGGCAATTTTCCCGGCCCCTCTTGGGGCCCGTTGTTTCTGACCCACGGCAAACACCACTTTCAAGTGATTTTCAACTGCCGGGAATGTGAGATGCAGATTCGAACACTAAGCGTCTAATGCTTCGCGCACCCGGGTTGCAAGCTCCCGGGATGAAAACGGTTTTTGAATAAAATTAACGCCATCGTCCAGTACACCCTGGTGGACGATGACATTGTTTGTATAGCCGGACATAAACAGGCACTTGAGTTTTGGGTAACGCGCGGTCAGGGTGTCCGAAAGATCCCGGCCGGTCATCTCGGGCATGACCACATCGGTGATCAATAGGTTGATTTTGTCCGAATTTTTTTTGGCAATATCCATGGCCTCAACCGGTGACGAAGACGCAAAGACGGTATACCCGAATCTTTCCAGCATTGTTTGGGTCATTTCCAGGGCGGTAGGTTCGTCTTCCACCAAAAGGATGGTGTCATCTCCCCTAAGGAGCGGAACCACGGGGCGTTGCTCAATGCCATCGTCAATCCCGGCAGCATCATGTCTGCGAAGGTAAATTTTGAAGGCTGAACCATGCCCCTGTTCACTGTATACATTGATAAA
>JAKSBO010000555.1 GCA_022361095.1 Desulfobacterales bacterium
CGGCAGGTCGAGGACCACGCGGAAGGGATCGGGCAGCGCATGGTAAAGCAGGTGCCCGAACCGGGAATGGTTGGGCGGTTTGTTTGCCGCGTCATTCATATACTGTACTCCATGGTGCGAATCTCCAGGTTATTGCCCTGCCTGTCAAGACAGGCGATCTCATTGAAGCCCACCGTAAATTCGGACTGTAAAAGCCGGCCGTCTATTTTTACCTTTGCGTGTTCTACGCCCTCTAGGGCTTCAAGCCGTTTATAAAATCCGCCGATGCCTAAGGGTTGCCCTAAACGGGCGTTTTCCAGGCCGTAATCGGCCGCCAGAATTGTGCGGGCCGAATCTTTAACCCCATGGGGATCAAACCGTGCGCTGTTGACAAACAGGTCTACCTCGATTAATGGATTGAGTTCCACATATTCATCCACACGAACGATAATACCGGGAATGGAACGGCTTTCCAGGAAGAGGCGCAACTCTTTTTTTAAATCCGGATGCAAGGCTGTCCCGCCGGCCGGAACCACCACCACATGAATCAGCCTGGCCCTGGCTGATGTGTATCCGCCCTCCCGGGCAACGGCCTGCCAGACAGCGCTGTGAAGGGATGCCAGATGGGTGAAATCATCCACGCTCACCGCCCGGTCCATGGCAAAAAGTTTGTCGGCAATATGGGTGCGCAGGGAATCCTCGGGCTCCCGGCGGTTCCCGCCGAAAGCCGGGAAGGGCTGCTCAACGGATTCTATGAGCGGATGGGGGGCGGCAGGTTTTTCCAGGGTGCGGGCATCGCAGTTGCCCGGCAGCCCGTTGCCCCGGCGAAAGGTGATTTGGATATTGTCCACACCCGGCGGAATCATCTTTCCCCTGATCCCGTCCCCAAAACAAATTTTAAGGGAGCCGTCGGCCTGCAACCGGGCCACATAGTGGCAATCCGCATTCCCGGACTGTGTCAGCTGTTCCACCTGGCGCCAGGTTTCACCGTGAACCACCACCTCAATATCCGCTGCAACACCCGTTGAAAAACCGGTGTTGGAAACATAGGAGATGTCCGTTACATCAAGGGGGATGGTAAACCACGGCACACATTCGTCGCCCGAGGAGAAAATTTTTGATGGGGCCTGGCTGCCGTGAAACACCTTGCAGACATTACCGGCAAAAGAGGTGGAATAGTTAATAAACGTCCCAGTTGGGGCCGGTCCTGAAACCGTCAGGCTGAAACAGCCGGCCTCCCGGTCGATTTTTGAAACCCTGGCCCTGTGGACAGCCGAATCTGTCTTTACAAAAAGGGGCCGGTTCAAAGACAATGCATCCAGGACACCGGGATCATGGGGCACAATGCACCCAGGGTCCAGCACCGTGTCATTGCGCTGCCACCCTTGGCAGCGCAGCTGTTTTTTAAAGGCGGTATACAGGGTGGTTTGCGCCAGATAGTACAATCCCCCGCCCCAGGCCCGGGGGGATTCAATGACCCCCTTTAATACCCCGTCAAAACGGCTGAGCTGATGAATCCGGCCCCAGCAGAGCTGGTTTTTCCGGCGAATGACCCCGTAGGCATTGCTTACAATTTTATCTTCGGGTGTGCACTCAAATTGTCCAACTCCGTTTGTATTGGTGAGCTGGTCCAGAAATCTGTCCAGCTTCCAGGTCTGCACCCGGGGCACAACAACAATGCGCTGGGGATTTAAAAAGTCACCGGGCATATCGGCATGGGAGACCCGCACATAGGAGTACCCCTCATTATATTTTTTAAGGGACGCTTTTCCCGGGGGCTGATAATCAACGCCGGTCACCCGGGCCCCCTGGACAAGCTGAAATTTTCTGCCCTGCCCCAGCCACTTCACATCGGCCACGTCACTGCCGGCAAGCCAAGTCCAGTCCCCGGGAATCATCAGGGTGGAGATTTTACCGGCCCGTTCCCAGACCCCGGAGATGGAGACCTCCAGGGCTTTGCTCACATAGGTCCTGGGACTGTCAAAGCTGCCCAGCCATTGCGGCCCGCCGCCGGCGGTATCGGCATCCACCGCCACATTATGGCCGTCAACCTTGCGCACCTTGGCAAAGCGGGTGCGTGAACCATCGGATATCACAACAATATCACCCCGGACCAGATCCGGCTTTTCCTTGAGCATAAACGCCTGTTTCAGGCTCACCCGGCCGGAAGCGGGCCCTGTCAGCGTCGCGGCCACTTCGGGATTACAATGGATGACGGCCCGCCCTTTGCGAATCCCCGTGCCTGCCGGCAGGGCCGGGTGGATTCTTAACACCGTGGTGTCACCTTGGGGCAGAACGGATTGAAGGACTGCGGCATGGCTTTTGCCGTTTTCTTCATCCGCAATCAAAACCGGCCTGGATGCCTTTAAATCCTCCAGGCGGCCCTCCAGCGCTATTTCACTTCCCTTAAGAATCGCCGGACAGATATCATGGTCCTTGGCAAAGAATTGATTGAGGCAGGCATCCACCTGCAGATCGGCTGTGGTTTCAAACACCAATGGGTCTTTGATGCCCGGTTTCTGTTTGACCTGCAGGCCCCGTTTCACCGTGCCTTTTTTACCCACCTTGACCGTCAGCGAAAGATCGGTGGCCGCCGATGCCGGTGGCGCGGGCAGATAATTGACCATGCCGGCCAGCTTGCGCAGGGATTCCCATTGCCCTGCGGTGGGCACGGTCATTTCGTTTGCAAAATCGTTAATATGCTCGGTGAGCACATGGCTGCTGCGGGCAAAGCTGCGAAGTATCCGGGCCCCCCATTCCGTGTCCGGGGTGTTGTAAAGCAGGGCTGCCTGGTCCGGGGCGTCCTCTTGATTCAATGCCGCCGTCTGCCGGGCCAAAAGCCGTGTGCGGTATTGCGCCATCATTTCGGCAAAAAAGCTGGGGGCATTTCCATGGATATAAGAAAAGCGCGGCAGCCCCGCACGGTTCCAGCGTGTAATCGGCTTCATCCTTTAATTCCTCCCGAAAATGTCAGGGCAAGCGTTCCAACAGGTGCAATTCCCAGGGAATTACGGATCACGGCATATTCATTATTTTTAAGGGCAACAACACCGCCGGCGGTAAGATCCGGCCAGTTGCCCGTGCGTTTCAGCTGGTCCACCCGCACATTGGCCACGCCGTCAACGGACATGGCCCACTCCATAATGTCACCGATGGTTACGTCCTCACCAAAACCCAGGCGGCCGGGTTCAAAAAAACCGCCGGGCGCGTCATTCATGATGCGCTTGACTT
Source organism: Desulfobacterales bacterium (assembly GCA_022361095.1). Classification (GTDB taxonomy): domain Bacteria; phylum Desulfobacterota; class Desulfobacteria; order Desulfobacterales; family Desulfobacteraceae; genus Desulfobacter. The sequence continues at coordinate 3,211 of JAKSBO010000555.1, forward strand.
CGTACATCACTTCCGAGCAGTAAAAATTGGGTTCAATGACCACATGCAGCCTGATGTCAATCCCCACCTCCCGGGCATCCATGAGTCTGACCTTTTGTCCTGCCATGCGGTAGAGGTTGACGTAACGTTCAAGCATCATGCGCGGTGTTACGCCGCCGCTCATATCCGGCATCCAGCATATCCCGCTGCGCTCTTCGGAAAAATCAAGGGCCTTGTGAA
>JAKSBO010001152.1 GCA_022361095.1 Desulfobacterales bacterium
CGAACTCAAACCAAAATTCTAATTATTAGAGGCACCCTCTAAGAGTAAATTTTTAATAAAAGTAATAAATTGCTGATATATGATCTTGTAACTACTTGTAATTCTAAAAATAGCTTTCTACCAAAATATAGTTGAATAGACAAGTAACTCTAATCAAAAATAAGAAAATGATGAAATTTTTATGACTAACCCGGAGGGTAAAAATTGTTTTTACGTTGGGGATTACTCAACAGGGCGGTAATGCCTTGCACGGATAACGACACCACGGTGGGTTTTTTTGATTTTTCGTTTCAGGGCAAGCCGGTGAAAGTAAGTGAACGGCGCCTTTGCAACCCGTGGCTGCCCAGTGGCGTTCTTATTAAGAAAAAAAAGAAGATCCAGGATGTGAAAGGTTGGGACGGCTCGGTTTAAAAACCCGGTACAGCCGGCGCAATAGGTAACAATAGGCCTGGCACCTGCTGTTTTTTTTCGCTTTTCGGTCCATATCCGGGCAAGTTCAGGGTCAACAAACCCCACAGCACCGCCCTCACCGCAGCAAAGGGTTTTCTTTTTCTCAAAAGCCATCTTCCCGACAGCAAGGTCCATTCCGGTTAGAAGAGACCGGACTGCTTCCTGGACCGGAAGGTCATCGCGCATGGGACAGGGATCATGGACCACCAGTTGGGTATGCTCAAATGTTTGGGAGCCGTATGACATTTTACAAGGCAGGCTTGAACGGTCCATCACTTCGTATACGGTTTCAATCGTCATTTTCGGTGCATAGGTTTTAAATACTTTGTAGCAGTTGGGGCAGGCAAGCCAAACCCGGGTAATCCCATGAGTCTGCAAAACCCCCAACATCTCTCCAAACATGCTTTGAAAATAGGTTTCGCGACCCAGATCATGGCTTGGTTTGGTGCAACAGTCCAGAACAATCCCTAAATTCGGTACCTGGGACTTTAGGGTTTCAAACAATGCCCAGGTGGTTTTCGGCCGGGTTCCGGGAAGTGTGCAGCCGGGGAAAAAGATCGTATCACAGCCCTGGGGCAGGGCGTAACATGAAAACAAAGCAGAGGTGCCTTTTTTTTCATACCCCAGAATTGTGGAATATTTTGACAGATCAACTTGCTTTTTGATTACGGCATCCCGCCTTAAGTTCAGAAAAGCCCCTCCCGGATCTATATCCTCAGGGCAGACCGCCCGGCAAAGGCCGCAAAGGCTGCATTCAAAGGCAAGGGCATGCTGTTTTGCAAGGCTGAGGGCCGTGAAGATCTCTTTGGGTGTGCCGTACCGGGTTAAAAAGGCGCACTGGACCTGGCAGGCGCCGCAGTTGGTGCATTTTTCAAGAATATCGCCCGGTAAAGGCAACATACGGTCGGCCCGGTCTGACGGCACCACACTCTTTTGGCGTCCGGGCCGGCTGGCAAAGGCCTTTTTTTTTCTTATAAACAGCCACGGGCTGACCTGACATATCAGCGGCCAGGCACAGCCCACAACAAAGTTTGAAAGATCTTGGTAACTTACCCAGACTTTCTTATAAAAAGAAATTGGATTAATCTGTTTTCACCATCTCTTGGTGGGGCCATCCCAATTGACCCTTTTCCAGAATCAAAAGGCGGTCTTCATCCACACCGTTTTCCTTGAGGTAATCATAGCACCGTTTGGCACCGCCTTTGCCTCTCGGGCAGACGATAACCACCGGGTCCCGGTTGTTTTTAGTTTCAGCTATGACATTGTTGAGTTTGGCCCTGTCGCTGTCTGATTTTACCGGGTAGGAATAGGTGGGTATGGCCCCGGGCAGGTGATGGGCATTAAACTCTTCAGGGACCTGGATGTCCACGATGTTCACGGGGTGCCCGGTTTCAATCCAGGATTTGACTTTGTCCGGCGACACATAGTTGTATCCAAATCCGAAGGCCGGGGCCGCCGCCATCATTATTACCAGAACCATAAATATTTTTTTCATTTGTTTTTCC
>JAKSBO010000909.1 GCA_022361095.1 Desulfobacterales bacterium
ACGACCATGTCGGAAAGACAATCGTGGTGGACGTGAATCTCACATTAGATACAACTGCCCCGGTCACCACGCCATCCGTTCCGGCCGGAACGTATCAGGCTCCGTTTAGAGTGGATCTGACAGTTTCCGAACCGGCAACGATATTTTATACGGTTGACGGCTCCATTCCGTATGAGGGTGGGCCCCAGACTTTGATTGCCGAAACCCTGGTTCAGGATTTACCTGTTTACCATACTATGAACCTTCAATTTTTTGCCAAAGATATTGCCGGCAATACAGAAGCCGTTCAAAGCCTTGTGTATGATTTTAATCAATCGCCGGATCCGGTAACCGGCGCCTCTCTCGCATACAACGCTCCCAGCGTCGATCTTTCATGGGATTCCATGACCGGAGCAACAAAATATTGGGTTTACAGGGCATTAAATCCCGTTGACGTGGACATGCTGAATCAAAGCATACAAGGCGGCTGTCCACCGCCTCAAACCCTTCGATATTCTGAGGTAGACGTTCCTTTGGGAACCCCGCCTTTTCAGGATGCAGACCTGCTGCCCGGCAGAACCTATTACTATGGTGTCACCCAGGTCAATGAAAAGGGCCTTGAAAGTGCTGTCGGCCAGTTGATGAGTTACACGGTTGCCCTGGCAGGCCAAACTGAAGATATTGAGGCGGCCAAAGCCAGGGCGCTTGGCTGGCTGGATTCTCAACAGAACCGGACAGGGGCCTGGGGCAATCGAGCCGATTACAGGATTTTGGCAACAAGCCAGGTTTTAAACGCCTATGCCCGGGCCGGAAAAAATGATTACAGCACCCATAAAGCCTTGTTCTTTCTACGAGGCAATGCTGCCCAAAACAATGATTTCAGAGCCCGGAAACTCCTGGCACTGGATGCTTTCGGCCAGGATATTGAGGCCTTTGTCAGCAAGCATATCACATTGGGTGTTTATAACGGGACCCAATTAAACGGCTGGGGCATGAATCAATATTATAGTTATGATCCTGTTGATACTGCCCTTGGGATGAAGGTTCTGGCAAAATCCAGCCAGACTTTGTCAAATGACCTTAAAAACAGAATGAAGCTCAACGCCATGTGGAGCAGTGTAGATAATAAATTTGCATGGGTTGACAATGGAAGTCCCAGTATTTTTGTTTCCTCCCTGGTCTATGGTGCAGAAAAGGAACTCAATACCTGGATTGCCGATTATGATCCCGCCTGGATATTGAATTCTCAGTCCACTGCACAGGATGACACCAAAGGCTCTTTTGGAACCGGGGTTGCAGATACGGCAGCCGTAATTTTGTGGATCGATAGCCTGCCTGAAGATGCAAAAACCATGGCCCAGACCTATCTGGCAAAACAGCAACAGCCAGACGGCAGCTGGGGAGATGCATTTGTTACCGGCCTTTGCCTGGAAGCACTTTATAAATAATAAATTTCTATAATTACGGACACTGCAATGAGAATATTAAAAAAAATACAATGCTTGCTGGCCTTTCTCACGATTTCATTTATTTTTACGCTTCCCCCGGTATGGGCCTCAACAGGGGGCCTTCCGGATGATGACGATCTTCGCCGGACCATGGAATGTGACTGGGCCATCACCAATACGACTGAACCGGTTGACCCCGGAGACTACAATAATGATCCTGACGACGACCTGGTAAAACTTGCCCTCAGCCTGGATAAAGATCCGGCAAAGCTTTATGCCTGGGTATACAAGAACGTTTATTTCCCTCAATATCAATATGACATTCAAGAGCAATATAATAATCTGCCGTTTACTTATTATAATAATTCCAGATTAGGGGCCCGGGGGGCCTATCTGAATAATGTCGGCAATACATGGGATCAATCCTCTCTTCTGATAGCACTTTTACGGATTTCCGGTATCCCCGCCAGATATGTCCGGATCGGCACCACCCAGAAAGTCTATGTCGAAGCCTATCTTGATCTGGAAAAATATTACGGCATCCCGGCAGGCGGCACAAAAGACTGGGTTCCCATGATACCCTGGTTTAAAAAAATAGAGTTGTTTGACGGCATTGATTTATATCCCACAGACGGAACGGTTACGGACACTGTTCCCACGGGTTTGAAATACAATTTTACCGATTATCTTTCAACACTTAAAACGGAATCAACTCTTGATGAGTATGAATCTCAACTTCAGGACTATCTTGTAGCAAATTATCCTGGTAAGTCTATCAAAGATATTTCTTATAGAGAGACAAGGATTGATCGGCCAGCTATTATACCGCCCCGCTCTTTGCCTCTTGGTTTCAGCTCTAAGTCGGAAAACAGATTTGCAGAAATCCCTGACAGCAATCGAACATATATTAAACTGTGGTTTAAAAAAGCAGATGACTCGGATTTGTTGCCGGAACAAACGGTTTACCTTCCCCAGATCGCAGGAAAAAGATTTGTTCTGGATTGGGATTACACTGCCGGTACATCGTTTAAGCCTGTTTTAAAAATTGACGGAAAGAATTTCTGCAACCCGGGCAATGCCTTGCCAAGAGACCAGTCTTTTGTGATTCAATATCAGACAAAAGATAACCACGGGCTTGTAACACGCCCTTCCAGAAAATCGGGCACATTTATCTATATGGGATTTGATCCATATTGCGCTTCGGTTAAAACAATTGAAAAAGCCAAACAAGAAATAGATGCTTTGAGTGCCCAAAATGCACAAAAGGTGTTGAATCCATCTACCCATGAAGAATTTCTTGGTTTGATGAGCCAGGTTCTGGGTGAGACCTGGCTGAATAGATTGCATGTCAATTCTGAAAAAACCGCGAAATATTTCCACGGAACACAAATATGGAGCGTTACTCCAATTTTCGTTTATACAAAATACCACTCATCAGAAGGTGTTGAAGGAGACGAATTTTATCATCCGATCAAAGCAGATCCCGAATCAAAATTTTATTATCATCCACAATGGAATATTGATGCCCAAAGCTTGGGCTCTTTTTTGAAATGGGATCATATCAATGACAGGATTGTTACAATGGGATGGGATGCACCTATCTATCAAACCATGCGCTGGCTTGCTGGATATGGCACGTCTTATGATGAAAGCAAAATATTTGAAGATTGGATGGACACCCCGGGTGCCAGTACCATTAAAGGACTGATGCTGGCCAATGAAGATATCCACGGCACCGGAAACCAGATGCTTGAATTAACGGCGTCCGATATTCAAACCCAGACGGCAAACCGCACGGCAACCTTTGAAACGGTGCAAAGCGTCGGCAGTACAGACCCGGATGCCGATTGGATCAAATCCAACGAAGCCTATGAAGGATTTACATTTTCCAATGTTCGGAAAGTACCTGACGGCTGGCTGCCTTCAGGGCTCAACGCCCCGCTTGGTTCCGCTGCCATAAGCGGTTCCTATGGTATTGCAGTGTACAACCATGGAGATTCGTATTGTTTTTTTGCCAGAGGCACAAAATTTGACCTTAAAACCATCAAAATTTCCGGTTTTGATAACAGGGGGACCAAATACCGCTTCAAAGCATACAAAAGAACGACTAATCCAAACGCCACTGACCCTTTTGTTTACGCCAATTTATCTAAGGATGTTATTCTCAGCAGCACCCCCGAAAACGTGCAGTTCAACTGGGCTGGAATTAACAAGGTCGAAATTATTCAATTAACCAATGGCAATTTAAGTATGCCTATTGTGATGGACAACCTGGTGTATTCCAGGCATGAGTATATTCCCTTATTGGATAATCAGACTGAGTTGCATTTAGGGTACGCTTCCATTCTCAACATTATGCGACAGCTTGATAAGGGAGGAAGGGTTATCACGCCTGTCCAGAAAATATATTATGAAGGCCTTGAGGGCAATGTATATTTGTCTCATTGCCCAGGCAGTGATCTGTATGCCTTTGGTATGGACAACGGCGGCGGCGCTGGATTTTGGACAGATCCCAATCCTTCATTTGTCGATACAAATGATTACCACTTTGATCCCGGGCTGGATACATTTGTTTCCAATAATATCTATAATGATCTTTTCGGCGGCTCTTCACAGACAACCGTAACACCAACCACCCAGGTAAACCGCGAGCAGCAAAGCTGGCTGTCTGATTGGAGGGCTTCAGACATTACGCTGCCCAACCCGGTAAAAAATGAAAAGAAAAGCGTGCTTTCTTGGGTGGGTGATCCTGTGGATTCATTAACCGGGGAATTTTATACCGAAGAATTTCCGGATATAACAATCAAATCCCGGGGACTGGACCTGTCCCTTGTCAGGCAGTATAAAAGCCAGCTGGCCTATAACGGACCCTTTGGGTTCGGGTGGGCCTGGAACCACGCAGAAAAAATTGTGCCCCTGGAAGGCGGGCATGTAAATTATTACAACAACCAGGGATCTGTCTTTGAAATTAAGTTGAAAAACGGGGCCTATACCTATCCTCCGGGGTCCCGGTTCACACTTAAGAAAGTTACAGGGGGGTATCTTGTCACCCAGAAAGAATCCGGACTCAAATCATCTTTTAACAGCAACGGCCTTCTGACTAAAAGAGAAGACCGGTTCGGAAACACCCTGAAATATAAATATACCAATCCCGATTTTCCCGGCAGGATCACCTTGATTGAGGACAGCCTGGACCAGTCTCTGGCCCTGGCATACAATACCAACGGCAAATGTGAAACCGTAACGGATTCTAACGGCCGGGCCGTCCATTACCTCTATGACGGCGACGACCTGGTTGAATTCAGAGGCCTGGATTACGACACAAATAGAAAATCCACAAAATTCGAATACCTTTCCGGGCAGCAGAATGATCTCAACAATCACAACATGGTTAAATACACCCTGCCCGGCGGGGATTCGCTTAGGATCGGATATTTTAAAAACGACCAGGTTGCATTCCACACCAGCGACAAAGGCGAAACCTTTAATTTCTTTTTCAGCCGGTTGAGCCGGTATACGGAAATCTGGAACGAGGAGGGCTTTTACCGGAAGATCTACTTCAACGCAAACGGGGATGCGGTCCGGAACCTGGCTGAAGACGGTGCCATTGAACAGTTTGAATACGACGACTATCACAACAAAACCGCCCATATCGACGGTAACGGATTCCGGACGGATTTCCAGTATTACCCGGACGGTACTGGTGCAAATGCACAGGATGGATTTAATGCCCAACGCAAACTCTATAAAAAGACCAATGCCCTGGGCCATGTGTGGAAATACAAATATGATGATCCGAACAACCCCCACAGCCCTTCTGAAATAGAGGACCCCGAAGGCCGAATCACCGAGTTTGTTTACAATGCCGACGGCAGCCTGTTCAAAGAGATCCGGGCGCCCGGGTTTAAATTTGATGTTCAAGGGTCCGGCGGGGTGCTTGTGGCGGACGCATCAGCACCCGGGTTTATCACGGAATACAAATATGATGCCTTTGGCAATGTAACCCGGGTAACGGATGCCCTTGGCAACACCTCAACAACCACCTATGATGCCGACGGCAGACTGCCGGTGGCCAAGACCGATCAAAACGGCAATGAAACCCATTTTGCCTATTATGAGGCCGGTAACCCCGAAACCATGCCCCCGGACACCCTGAAGTCCAGGACGGTTATGGAAGGGGATGAAACATACACCACACTTTTTGAATACGATGCCCTGGGCCGCAAAACAAAAGAGACCAATCCCCTGGGCCAGGCCACCCAATATCAATACACCATAGACGGCAAACTTCAAAAAACCATCTATCCCAATGGGGCCGAGGCAAAGAATGTATATGATACGGCCAGGGATATAGCCCACGGCGCAGAAATCGTGAAAAAAATTGATGCCCTGGGCGAATTCGAGCAGTATGCGTACAATGCCATCGGCAAACTCATCGCAAAAACCGACCGGAATCAGAATAAAACCACCTATGAGTATGACGAACGGGGCCGCCTTGCCAAAACAACAGATCCTTTGGGTAATGCCGAGACCGTCAAATATGACGGCAGCGGCAATGTTACAGCCAAAACAGATAAGCGAGGCCTTACAAGCACATTTGTATACGATAAGGCCAACCGGCTGGTTGAGGAAAATTTACCCAGCGGCACGGAAACCGAACCCTGCATTGCCACCAGAACTTATGAATACTACAACGACGGCAAAAAGAAAAAACAGACCCTGCAGATCAGTGACGGCAATCACGAAAATATTGTCACCTTTTTTGAA
>JAKSBO010000196.1 GCA_022361095.1 Desulfobacterales bacterium
GTTAATGGCATCCTGCTGGAGTTTACTGGTGATAAACGGCGGCAGGGGATTGCGCTTGATGGTTTTGTTTTTGATCTCCCGGACGATGAAAATTGCCTTTTCAAGGTCCGCCACAATGGCATGGGCCTGTTCTCCATTGGTGATTTTGGCTTTTTTGCCGGATATCTTTATCAGTCCCGCATTGAAAACAGGGGGATTTGCCGCCTCAAGATCTGCGGTAATCGTCCAGTACTCTTCCGGCTTAAACGCCCGTATTTCCCGTTCTCGGTCACAGATGATTTTAACGGCTACGGACTGAACCCGGCCGGCACTGAGGCCCCTTTGGACTTTTTGCCATAACAGCGGTGATATCTGGTAGCCCACCAGCCGGTCCAGTTTTCTTCTGGCCTGCTGGGCGTCATACTTGTCCACATCCGGCTGGGTTGGATGGGAAAGGGCGTCGGTAATCCCTTTTTTTGTCAATTCATGGATAAGGACCCGGTGAAATTTGCGGTCCTTTTTTTTCAAAATTTCCATGATATGGAAGGCAATGGCTTCCCCCTCGCGATCCGGGTCAGGGGCCAGGAAGATTGCATCGGTGTCACCGGCGGTTTTTTTCAGATTGGAGATGACCTTTGATTTGTCTTTTATGTTGACATATTTGGCCTTAAAATTGTCGTCCACATCAATCCCGAGATTTTTCACGGGAAGGTCGCGGATGTGGCCGGCACTGGCTGCCACATTATAGTCCTTTCCGATATATTTTTTCAGGGTTTTGATTTTGGTTGGCGATTCGACAATGATAAGCGGCTTTGCCAATGTTATTCCTCCAAAATTGAAAATTTATTGCCTGGATGACGAACAATAAGCCCTGATAATTCCAAGTCAAGCAGGGCTGCGGAAACCTGGGCGCTCGTCAGACCGCTTGATGCGGTGATATGATCAATATGCTCGGGGTAAAGATCGAGGTTTTTATATACCATGGTCTGGATTTTGTCCATGGTTGGTTGTTTTTTTGTTGGCTCATATGCCGGATAA
>JAKSBO010000332.1 GCA_022361095.1 Desulfobacterales bacterium
GCGGCGGTGACGGCTGTGCTTTAAGGGAAGTGTTGAAATATCCGGATGTTGACCGGATTACCCTGGTGGACCTGGACCCGGCCGTGACAAAGCTTGCCGCCACGCATCCGCTGCTGTCCCGGCTCAATGATTATGCCTTTGACAATGCCCGGGTGACCGCCCTGACAGGGTCCGGGATTTCCCCAGGGGATTTCCGCCAGATTTACCAGGCCTTGTCAGCCCGGAAAAGAAAACCGGACAAGACCCGGCACGTGGCCGAGGTCCGGGTTATGAACCTGGATGCGGATAAATTTCTGGATCAGGTGACAGGGGTCTGGGATGTTATTATCGTGGATATGCCGGATCCGTCCACACCGGAGCTGACCAAGCTTTACTCAAAGGAATTTTATCTTAAAGTCAGGCGCAGGCTGGCTAAAAACGGCGTTGTATCGGTCCAGTCCACCTCCCCTTACCTTGCCAGGGAAAGCTATCTTTGCATCGGCAGGACATTGGCCGCTGCCGGATTTTTTATCCTGCCATACCATGAAAATGTGCCCTCGTTCGGGGATTGGGGATGGTTTTTATGCAGGCGCCAAGATTGGCATAGCGACCTTGCAAAACAACGGATTGCACAACTTGAATTTACCGTTCCTACCCGGTTTCTGACCCCGGAGGTGTTCAGGCGCGGGCTGGTGTTCGGCAAAGGCATGAACCAAAGCCGTCACACTGAAATAAATACCCTTCTTTTTCCTGTGCTGTTATCCTATTACAATCACGAATCCTGGCTTCTGGACTAGTGTTTAGTCCCCGGATTATCAACAACCATTAAATCTGAACCGGAATAGGAGATGATTCATGAAAATATCCCCCCTGTCGGTTTTGCCGAGATCTCTTTGCAGATGCGCCGGTGCTCCATGACTGAAAAGGACAAGTTCCATCCGGATATTTTCAATGCCACGCAAAATCAGCGCCTGAACATAAAACCGTGTTTGGACAAAAGGTTTCCCGGATGCAAGACGCAAACAAAGCTGCAACCGGAGCGTACTACAGTACGTGAGGATTGCAGCTTTGTGCAGCAACGCCGCA
>JAKSBO010000311.1 GCA_022361095.1 Desulfobacterales bacterium
ATGTCCAAGCAATTACAAATTTTATGAGCTGTAATTCGGTACAAAGAACAACCAGACTTTGGCCCGTAGCAACTACAGTTGTTACGGCATACGGACACCGTACTTAATTTATTACAATTAAGTACGGTGTCCTCCAAATTCCGGCAGGCCGGTTGTTTATTTTTTCGAATTAGAGGTCCCTATCATTAGTTTTAATTGGGCTATCTCATGTTCAATTCGTTTATCATTTTGTTTTAGCAATTCATTTTGCCGTTTAAGTGTTTCAATAATTTGTTTTTGACTATCGTTCTCTTTTTTAAGTATTTTCACTGATTCAATCAAAGGCGATACAAGTTTTGCATAAGCCACGGATTTATATCCCTGATTGTCGATGGAAACCACTTGAGGAAAAATTTTTTCCACCTCCTGGGCAATCACCCCGATCTGTTCTCCCACCCCCTTGGCAGAATCAGTCCACTCATAGGTGACACCGCGAAGTTGGGTTATTTTTTCTAAAGAATCTTCAATGGTGCGGATATTGGATTTTAAACGGACATCGGATGCCGAGACATTTTCTCCTAGGATCTTACCGTTGACATCAAGTTTGTAGGAAGGAGATGTTTTTCCTACTCCTATATTCCCCGACTTAAAAACCATATACCTATTTATAGATACACCGTCACCGATAGCTCCATAAGTCCCGTTGGCACTGAATTTTAACATTTCAGTCGATCCGTTCACCAATGTAATCCAGGGTCTGTCCGTGCTGTCAGATTCAACCCGGATGCCGCTGTCCGCACCCTTTACTGTCAATGGTTGGGGTGAGGAAGCAGTGCCGATGCCAACATTGCCGTCCGGGTCGACAACCAGCCCCTCAGCCGACAGTAAGCCGGGTAGAATTGTAATCAGCATAATCAATACCGGAACTGCAGTGAATAACTTTCGCATTTTTGTTTCCTCTGCCTTGTAAAGTTTTGCGTTTTACCGTTGAATACAGCTTGTTTTCTAAACGGAAATTTGGGGGCTTCTTAATCGCCCCGCTTCCTTCTTTTTGGCGTGTATAAAGTTTTTGCTTCCAAAAAACATTTGTCTTTTCAGTCCAGCAAAGGGGATGTTTTTCTGACATTCCACTCGCAACAATATTTCGGTAACTTTCCCGGACGGTTTTTTATTCGGTGCAACTGCCCCAATATCCAATCTGTTGTCAACCAGTCCGGCTTAACGTTTTCAGAAACGGTTGAATGATAACTGCTCTATTTCAAAGATTCAGGCTTTTCAGCTATTTTTGCCCTGAAAACCATGCTCCACCCGGTTATGTCTCCGATTGAACGGCTGTGTGTCAGATTGCTGTTCCCTTTGCTATAAGAAAATTATGTATCATGTCCAAGCAATTACAAATTTTATGAGCTGTAATTCGGTACAAAGAACAACCAGACTTTGGCCCGTAGCAACTACAGTTGTTAAGGCATACGGACACCGTACTTAATTGATTACAATTAAGTACGGTGTCCCCCGAATCCGCTTATCAATCTGCACTGCGTGTCCCCCGAATCTGCTATTGCTTCACTTCTAATCGTTTAATAACAGCAGAAATTCCTTTATCTTCGAACTTATTTCTAAGCCAACTCACCTCAGTCTCTGTTCCAGATATTATACTATCGTTATTCGACAATTTTGTAATATCAGATAAAGATAGCCCTAAGCACTCTCTCAACACTTTATAGACTATAGTTTTTGATTCAACTGAAACAAGGGATATTCCCCATAAACCATTTTCTTTTATGATCGCGCTCCTGATTTCTTCTGGAGTTTCGTTACCATCTTCTTCGTATACAGCACCACAATTAGAGCAATTGATCGAACGGTGCCAAACCAATTTATCTCTAACAATGCTTTGTCCGACATTCACTGATAAGTCAAAATTACAATCTGGACAATTAATTCTCATTCGAGCCATTATTCCCATCCCCTTATTTGGTTATATCTCTTGATAACGTCATAGAATTTTTCATTTGGCACATATGCATCAGGAGAGTGATGCGGGCTGTCAACACCACGCTTCCACCATCTGTGATGTAATTCTTCATGTACAACAGTATCTCTAAGCTGTTGTCTGGAACTAAAAGATTGTTTCCCTATCTGTGTACCAATTCCTTTTTTAGCCACACCCTGAGATGCGAAAGGGCTATATTGCGGGGTATATGTCAGTTTTAAATTTGAGAAGTCTTCTTTAATTATTGCATTGATGGCACTATTTCTTGCTTGTGACGCCTTACCTGTAACGTTTGATAAATCAGCTGTCCATGGTGAACGACCACCGGCAAACTGAACATCTGCACTGTTTGATGCCTGAGAACCTTGCGAAGAAAAATTAAAGCTTCTTGAGAGTTGAGCACCGCCAAGAGCTGTAGATAACCCGAATGCAGTATTTCCTATGGCTTTTGAGTAATTTTTAAAAGAAGGATTAATTGAGGCTTTGGCCCAACTTTCACCTATTGCGGTTCCTAATGGGCCTAAAACAGGTAATTTATTTAGGTTTTTAAAATCTTTTGACCAGTCATAAACCTGATTTGCAAATGCCTCAGGAGAATCAACAATACCTGCGCCAACATCAACAGTTGTTTTTAAAATAGTTGCCCCTAATTGATCGCCCCAATTTGTAGTTGTTTGTTGGTCCAATTTGTCTGATAGATAATGCAGACCGCTTGACAAAAGGTCGTCCGGACCGGGTAGAGGATGATCAGACATCCACTGTATGGTATTGCGTGCCATCAACCCATCAGGATCAGTATACTGCAAAGGATTATTTAGAACATAAGCATAAAGATTCAACCCATCTACATACCCGGCGGGATCCCGTTGCAGAAACCGCCCCAGCTCGGCAGAGTACATCCGGTTCCGGTAGTACCAGAGCCCGGACTCGCCATCCCACCGTCTGCCGGTATACCCGTATGGATTCCCGATGGTGGAACCTGTGGCCGTAATATCCTGCCCCTGATTGTCAAAGATCTTCATCAGCCCGAAGGGGCTGTACTCGTATGATTCTACCAGGGCGCCGGTGCTGTCCGTGACCGCCCGGATACTGCCCAGCCTGTCCCTTGCAAAATAATAGTCCTGGCCGTCGTATTCCATGAGGATGGGGTCGTCAACGTCCCCGCCGAAGGCAAAAACCCGGATAAGGGTTCCGTTGAGATACGCCTCAACCACATCCGCCCCGTCATAAACATAGGTGGTCGTGTCTGCGCCCACGGTTTTGGTTACCCGCCGGTTCAGGGCATCATAGGTGTATTCCGCCAGGGTCTGGTTACCGGATGTGATTTTAATAAGGCGGTTGGTCCAGTCATACTCAAAGGACCGGCTGCCGTCAAAGGTCATGTTGCCCCGGTCATCATGAACCGGAACCCGGGCACCCACAAGATCGTATTCATTGTCATCGGTGACGGTTCTGGTTTCAGCAGTGCCGTTCTGGTTGGTGGCGGTCCAGTTGCCCGCCTCGTCATAATCCCATGTCACTTCAGGGACTGTCCCCCGGTTGCGGGAAATCAGCCGGTCAAGGGGATCGTATTCCAGCGCTTCATCCAGAGTGGTTGCGTTGAAGTATTCGGTTTTTTCCGTAAGATTGTTCTGTCCGTCGTAGACCATGCCGGAGACGCTGAATAAAGGATCGGCATAGGGTGTGGTAACACCCCGGTAGCTTTCCCGGCCCCTGTCCGCATCATACTCCAGGGACAGGTCGGTATTGTTGCCATAGGCCGCATAGGCCAAACGGCTGTTTTTATCATATGTGGCCTGGGCAACCAGGCTGCCCTGGTATCGGACTTCCAGGAGCATATTGTTTTCATCATAAGCCTTGTCCACCACCCGGGCCGACGGGTAGGTGATCCGGGTTTTGTTGCCGTTGCCGTCAAACTGCCGGGTCACGGTATAACCGTCCTGGATTTCCGTTTTCGCACGGCTCAGATCATTGTAAACATAGTCCACCGTGTGGGTGGCCCGGCCCTGGTTATTATCCGTTGCAGATTTCATCCGGGACAGGGTGTCATAGGCAAATGCCTGGCGCAGGCTGCCGTCAGCCGTTACCTGGGCGACACGGCCCAGGTTGTCCCGGAGATAGGTGATAACGGTTTTATCCTGCCGCTTTATGGTTTTTACCCCTCCCTCGGCATCATAGGTATAGTCGGTATACGTGGAATCACTGTCGGTTTTTCTGATGACCTGGTTCAACTCATTGTATTCATAGCTGATCAGCTTGTTCCGGGCATTGGTAATGGTCAGGGTATTGCCGTTTTCATCATAGGTGTACCGGGTGACCGCCTGGTCCGGGTTGTCCCAGGCATCTGTTCGGGCTGTCAGCCTGCCGGCCGCATCATATTCATATTGGGTGATTACGTTGTTGAAATTGGTCTCATTAACCAACCTGCCCCTGCTGTCGTATTCCAGGTGGCGCTGGTCGGTTCCCAGCAGTTCAAAGTTGAGCCGGTTAAAGGGGTCATACCCTTTGACAATGGTTTCCCCTTCGGGAAGGACCTCAAGGATGACATTGCCGGCCTGGTCATACTCCCAGGTATGTTCGGTAAGGCCGCCGGCTGCCGTGGTCACTGATGTTTTGATTTTCCGGCCGGCTTTGTCGTATGTATAAGCGGTCAGGTTGCCTTCCGGATCTATGGTTTCAATGAGTTCGCCTTTTGCATTGTACCTGAATTCCGTAGTTTCCGCATCATTGCCCAGGTGCTGCCCTTCAGTGCGGTACCGCAGAAGTCCCCTGTCATCATACTGGAATTGCGTTACCAGATCCCGGGTGGTGGACGCATCCACTTTGAGTTCCCGGATTTCGTGGGTTTGCCTGTTGTTATCGTCATACTGGTAACGGGTCACGGATTCATCGTTGGTGCCAAGGGCCTGGGTCAGTTTAACCAGGTTGCCGTGCACATCATACTGCCGGTCCGTGATCACCCCCAGGGCGTCTGTGGTTTGCAACGTTCGTCCGGCCTCATCATATGCAACGGCTGTGGCCTGGTTTTTGGCATCAATGGTGCTGACCCGGCGGCCGGCCGCATCGTATTCATACGCGGTGGCATTTCCCCGGGCATCGGTATGGCGCAACAGATTGCCGGCCGGATCATATTCAAACAATTCCTGGTGTCCCAGTTCGTTGGTCCGGCCGATTTTCCGGTTCAGGGCATCGTAGAAAACATAGACTTCACTCTGGTCCGGCCATATGACTGCGGTTTGGTTGCCGTTGGGGTCGTATGCAAATGCGGTAATATATCCTGCCGCATCGATGGTTTTGATTTTTTGGTTGTTCAGGTCATAAACGTGTTGGGTGATCCGGCCCAGAGGATCTGATTCCCGGATCAGGTTGCCTACCTCGTCATACTCGTACCGGGTGGTATTGTCTTCCCCATCCACGGTTTCAATTATGCGGCCGGCCCCGTTATAGGC